>JAAYWF010000193.1 GCA_012516825.1 Lentimicrobium sp.
TAAAGGTATTTGAGCTATAAATACCGGAGGTGAATTATCGGGTGTTATGACTATTCCATCGAGGCTAATATTATTAAAAGTTACACGGTTCCCGTCATCAGCGCTCATATTATCGCCGTCAAACCGAATTCTGATTCCAAAATCAGGATTGTCGTTCGTTGCTTCAATGTTTTTAAAATCAAATTCAAAAAGTTGATATTCACCAGATAGCAAGGGTGTTGGATTTGATAATCCTTCTGATGTCCAATTTTCCGGTTCAGTATCAATGGTATATTCAATGATAAGGTTGTCGGCAGCTCCCTCATCTTTAGCAGCAAACCTGAAAACTACATCTCTGATTCCTGTAGTTGGCAGTTGGAAGTTCATTATGTTTTCGCCTCCATCGCCAATGAATGGCTGCCTTACCTGTATTCCCTTAGTGTTACTTAAATTGTATGGGATATTATTGTTTCCTTCGGGCCGGTAGTTAATGTTTGTTGGCTCATTGCGTCTTTCCATCGAAGCCTTCCGCCAATTGGGATGACCGGCATAAAATGGATATCCGTCTATGGAAGAGTGAAACGTTAACGTTGCATCATTTAAAAGCGAATAAGAGGCTTCTATTACTTCAAGCGGAGTATTATTGGGAAGCGAAGTGTCAAAAAACCAATAATTTACAAGCGTTGGAGCATTATTTTTTTTGAAATGAGCTTTAAGATATAAGTTTTTAGCAGGAAGTAAATTTAATATTGGATCTGTTGTAGTGGTGTCGCCTGACCAATGTGTAAATACATAACCCGGCAGCGCTATAGCCTCTACCTCTATAGGAATACCAAGGTAATAATTCCCTGACCATGGATAGGCGCTCTCATTGATGCCAGGCGTATCATCAGTAATTTCGATACTGTTTATTCTTACTTTACCAAACCAATGGTTTGACACGTCAACTTCCAATGAATACTGGCCTGATAAATCAAAAAAATCAATTATATGCTGATTCTGGTAGGCAGGGCGTTGTTCAGCAAAATGATACATTACCTCCATTTGCTCCAGCCAAAGTTGATAGCTTGAAATGTTTTTCCATCTTGTGATATGTTCGCTAACTTCAATGTCTATCTTATTTTCAGCTTCCAATATTTTGTTTTGCATGACGGAGGGTAAAAAGGTAGTATTTAAAAGGTCTGCAAAACGATTTATAAAGCTTATCTTAAATTCTTCGTTTTCCAAAAATTTACGTAGCAAGAAGGTAGCCCAGTCAGGATTTGGATATTCTAATCCTCCAGCAGCAGTTGCAAATTGCAGCATGTTATGTTGTAAAGCCTCTTCTAAGCCAAAAAGACCAAATCCAAAATCAAGATCTTTTACAAACCAACGCCAACGTCCATCTTGCCCGGTAGGCGCATTTGGGTTATACTGTGATGTTCTCATTCTCCAATATTCCAAATTGTTACCCGGCCAATCATGATTATCAGCAAAAATATTTATGATCTGGTAATCTCTGAAATTATCAACATCAATACGGGTTTGTATATATTCATAATGCTCTTTTTCCGCAAGACCATGCTGTTTAATATATTCTTTTGTTTCGTTGTAATGAACCGTATCGCCTTCTCTTACCTCATTGTAGTTTACGATAAAATCAATATTTCCGGCATCAATATCATACACTCTTTTAAGGTAATCCTTATCAAATCTCTCTCGTAAATTATGTATTCCCCAATACTCGCCATTTATGAATAAGATGGCGGGCATTACATCCTGTATGTCGGGTATTAAATCTTTAACCATTTGTTGAATTGCAGCATCTCGTAACATGGTCTGAAAATAATCCTGACCGGAATTTCTTAGGATCAAGGTTTTAAACTGGTCATCTTTAAGATTTTTAAAAAATTTATAATTAAAATTAGGTTGACCATACTCGCTACGTGAATACAGCCGTATTGATTTTAAAGGACGGCGTCGGCTTTCGTACCCATTAATACGAAATCCTATTTCATGCGAAAAAGCAGAAAAATTGTCATTTACGTCAAAAAACTCAAGGTTAGATCTCTTTTCTGATTCAATACCAATTCTATGGAAATTGGCTTTTGTCTGCCAGTCAATAGGACTTTCGGGATTAGCCATTCGCCACTCGTCAAAATCCTGTCCAGCAGTATAAATGCCGATATTATAATCAAACAAGTCATTTTTTCCAACGCTTAACGAAAAAATAGGCAAGCTGTAACGTTCTCTTCCAAAACTAGTAACAAAATAAGTATGTGTAATAGTTGGGCTTTTTATCCATCCTTCTTTAAATGCCATCGCCCTAACTACTGTTCCTTTAAATACTGGATTTTCAGGGAAGTAACAAAGATTATTATCAAAGGTTGTGGAGATATGGGTAATACTGTCGGGTCTTGCGCAAATATTTTCAATATGCAGAGAATCGTTGAATTGATATGTTTGAAACGTTGATGTGAGGAATTTGCCAAAAGGATCTCTCGGATTAAATGGATATTTATCTTTATAAGTAAATGTAAAAACGTTCATATTTGCTGGATTCGGCTCTGATCCGTCCAGGGTATAATAAATAATTACTTCGGGGTCAATATGGGAGATGGTGAGCCAAAAATCGTCGGTATAAAAACCGCCTTGATGCGAAAACTGCGGATGATCCAGGATACCAGGATAGGCTTGTGTTTGGTTTGGAGCATTTGGTGTTGGCTCAATAAAGAAAAACCATTTGTCATTACCATCAGGCTGTCTGCCGTAAGAAATGTCAGAAGGTAAAGTTATCGGCGATACTTCGCAAATTGTTGTGCCATAGGGATTGGTTAAAATCAATGGTTCATCGGAAACTTTAATACTGAAATTGGTATGCAATGGCATACCGGGTATTGTTTTATCCTTGCCTGACGCCCAAATTAAAATATACTGATCGGGTAAAATTGTAATAGCAGGAAATTTCCAACGAAATGGATTGGAATCATCATCAGAAAGGCCAAATCCAAAAAGATTTATAGTTTCCGTTCCATAGTTATATAGCTCAATCCAATCAGAATAGTCGCCGTCTTCATCGGTGATGAAGTAACTATTGGCCGACATGAATTCATTGATAGTAATGGATTGTGGATAGAGCCGCAGCCCAATTATCGGAAGAAGAATTAAAAATAAAAATGATTTGTTAAATTGCCATTGCACGTTAAACGGATTAAACAGAAGTATAAAACCAGTTTTTATGTCTGTAACTGATTATCTGAGTAAAATTTTTGTTAAAAAATTATTTTCTGAAGTAATTAATCTGACTACGAAAACTCCCTTTATCATTCCTAAATCAACAACACTTGTAGTGGAGTTTCTGATTTTATTCGTTTTTATCAACCTGCCCATCACATCATACACCATAATATCTCCATTGACAATGGTAGGGGAGGTTAATATTATCTCGCCATCTTTTGTATAGATATCAAATTTAGCTTTTTGACTTTCGTTAATGCCTGTAACATTTTTAAAAACAATATCATCTAATCTTAGTTGCGCTCTTGAACTTGTATCACCCTCAACTAAATAATATTTCCATAAAAACTGAACATATTTTTGGTTCATAATATTGTCAGGGAGGCTGATATCACTAAAGCGTTTTACATCCCCTTGTTGAGCGGTAACATATTCAATCTCTTGCCCATTATGCATTAGGTCGGCAAATGGTGTAAAGAGGTTTGTCCGATAAAAAAGTCGGATGGCATATACTCTGTTATTTCTTATAATTGTACCTCCAAGCCAGTCTAGCTTGGCAGATTCTACTTCGCTCAAATCTACTGCAATGAGTAGCCCGCCAAGGTCGCGCCCGCGGCCGGTATTTATAAAAGCAATACCATCGTCATCCAATCCATTAATTCTTGTACGACGGCTGTTTTTATAAGGAAAGCCCAAATTAGCCAAATCATCAGGATGATAGTCATCGTGAGGAATAAAATAAGGGAACAACAAGGCATCGTTTATTTTAGGATCATTCTGTTCGGATTGGAGAAACATCATGTACTGAGGATAAGAATACTCCGGTTCATTATAATTCCAGTATGTAAAAGAGAGCTCACCATCCTTCAAAGGAAAAGCTCGTGGATAGACAAGAACTCGAAATGAGGTCTGTACTGTAGGGTTGAAACCATCGTTAGCTGTTATAGTTATGATTGCATCACCTCTTTTCAACGGTGTAATACTTGTTGTTGAACCTGTCAACGTAGCTTGTACCATTGTTGGTCGCTCGCTGACAACACTAAAAACAAGAGGATCATTATCGGGATCGCTAAAGATATTATTCAAATTAAATTCCATTCCATCACCTTGTTCTATTAACTCCTGAAGTTCGATATTGTTAATTATAACCGGCGGTAAATTATTACCCGATAAAGCTGATGCATCAATACTAAAGTTGTTGAATGTAACTCTTTTCCCCTCATCAACACTCATGTTTTCTCCAATAAATCTTATTCTTATCTTAAAATGCTGATTATTACTTGCTTCATTGATTTGGTTAAAGTTTACCACATACAATTGATAATTATCGCTAAGATCAGGTGTGGGATTGGCCAAACCCGTTGTTGTCCATACAGGTTCTCCTGAATTAACCGAATAATCAATGGATAATTTATCGGCAGCGCCTTCATTTTTAGCTGCAAACTGAAAGACAATATCTTTAAACCCATTAGTTGGTAAATGGAAATATAAAGTATTTTCTCCGCCATCACCTACAAAAGGCTGTTTAACCTGAATAGCACGCATATTAGAAACATCATAAGAGATTCCGTTGTTACCTTCTGGACGATAGTTTAGCGGTGTTGGAGCATTGCGCCGTTCCATCGAAGCTTTACGCCAGTTGGGATGATCGGGGGAAAAAGGATAGCCGGATAATGCAGAATTATACAAAAGTATAGCATTGGGGTTAAGATTATAAATCGGATCAATAGCCTCTAAAGGCGTATCGTTGGGTAGTGATGTATCAAAAAGCCAAAAGAAGACCAAGTTAGAGCTTGGATTGCTGATTGATGTAGTACAGTTAACGCTTTGACCTGAGTGAATCAAAATAAAACCAAATAAAGCGATAAACACAGCAATAAAAGCATTAAAGGTTAATTTGTTTACAAAATGTTTCATAGTTATTTTTTCGTAAATAGTTAATTAGCTTTGCATTCAATATAAATACAAAATTACGTTTTTTTAATATCAACAGAGTGTAGAACTTTTGATTTAAATGTCTTACAACTTTTTATTTAATCAATAAAATCCAGATGTTTATGTTTAGATTCAATCGTTTAATTTTTCTTTAATCAAAATCTGGATTTATGCAAAAGAATGTATGTACCTTTGTTGCGCAAATAACAATGTTTAGGCATGGCAGACAATATAAAAAAACCAGTTAGAGAACTAGAAAATGTTGTAATCAGGTTCTCAGGCGATTCTGGGGATGGAATGCAATTGACAGGCACGCTGTTCTCCGATACCTCAGCGCTTTTTGGAAATTATCTTGCAACCTTTCCAGATTATCCGGCCGAAATAAGGGCTCCACAAGGTACTGTGGGCGGGGTATCAGGATTTCAGGTGCATTTCGGACATGGCGAGGTAAATACGCCAGGGGATTATGCAGACGTATTAGTGGCAATGAATCCTGCTGCACTTAAAGCAAATACCAAATGGGTAAAATCTGGTGGAATAATTATCGTTGACATTGATAGTTTTACCGAAAAAAATTTCCAGAAAGCAGGGTACAATAATGACCCTCTTACCGATCCTAAAATGAAAGATTATAATGTGATTCAGGCGCCAATCACTTCTCTTACCCAGGAATCACTCAAAGACCTGAACCTTGATAACAAGAGTGTTTTACGAAGTAAAAATATGTTTGCTCTTGGTATGGTATATTGGCTTTTTGATAGGCCTATGGATTTTACAAATAAGTTTTTTGAGAATAAATTTAAGAAGAATCCTGTCGTTTTAGAGGCCAACAAAACCGTACTGAAAGCCGGATATCAATATGCCGAATCCTCTGAAGCATTGCAATCATCATATAGTGTTGCTCCTGCTAAAATAGAAAAGGGTATTTATAGAAATATCAACGGCAATGTTGCAACAGCCTGGGGATTGTTGGCTGCCGCCGAAAAATCCAAACTGACCTTATTTCTTGGTTCCTATCCTATAACACCGGCTACTGATATTTTGCAAGAGTTATCTACCCGCAAGGATTTAGGTGTAAAGACCTTCCAGGCCGAAGATGAAATTGCAGGTATCTGCTCAGCCATCGGAGCAAGCTTTGCAGGTCATTTGGCCGTTACTACTACTTCCGGACCGGGTCTTTCGTTGAAAACAGAAGCTACCGGCTTGGCCGTTATTACTGAATTACCACTGGTCATTGTCAATGTGCAACGTGGAGGCCCTTCAACCGGCCTGCCAACCAAAACCGAACAAGCCGACCTGTTACAGGCAATATACGGTCGTCACGGCGAAAGCCCACTGGTAGTATTAGCTGCCAGCACTCCTTCTAATTGCTTCCATTATGCTTTTGTAGCTGCAAAAATTGCCCTCGAACACATGACCCCAGTCATATTATTAACCGATGGCTTTTTAGCTAATGGCTCTGAACCATGGAAAATTCCAGAAATGAAAGATTTACCTGATATTAAACCTCCTCTGATTAAAGAAGGAGCAGAAGATTATAAACCTTATAAGAGGCTTAATGATAATATGGTCAGAGGTTGGGCTGTGCCTGGCACAAAAGGATTTGAACATAGACTAGGCGGACTGGAAAAGATGGCAGTAACAGGGGCAGTATCATACGTTCCTGAAAACCATCAGGTAATGGTTAACGAAAGAGAAAAGAAAGTTGAAGCTGTAGTAAATGATATTCCTGATCTTAAAATTCTTGGCGAAGAGAGCGGTGAATTACTGCTTATAGGTTGGGGCGGTACCTATGGGCACCTCTATACAGCTTTCCGCGAATTACGAAAAGAAGGCTTTAAATTGAGTTACATACATTTCAATTATATTAAGCCATTCCCAAAGAACACCGCCCAGATTTTGAATAGTTTCAAAAAACGATTGGTATGCGAACTTAACCTTGGGCAAATGGCAAATTACCTAAGAATGAAGTTTGAAGGATTGAGCTTCTTGCAGTATAATAAAGTGCAGGGACTACCTTTTACCGTAATTGAATTGAAAGAACAAATTAAAAAAATATTGGAGGGAAAGTAAGCTATGAACGAACAAGTAACATTGCAACCCAAAGATTTTAAAAGTGATCAGGAAGTTAGGTGGTGCGCCGGTTGTGGCGATCACGCTGTGCTATCAGCCGTGCATCGTGCTATGGCACAGACAGGTATCCCACGCGAAAAAATTGCGTTAATATCAGGAATCGGTTGCTCTTCTAGATTTCCTTATTACATGAACACCTATGCATTTCATGGAATCCATGGACGTGCACCAGCTATTGCATCAGGAGTAAAAATGGCTAACCCCGATCTTAGCGTATGGGTGATAACAGGCGATGGCGATGCCTTAGCTATTGGAGGGAATCATTTTATCCATGTAATACGAAGAAACATAAATCTGAATATTATTCTTTTAAATAACCAAATTTATGGCCTAACCAAAGGACAATATTCTCCAACATCGTTTCAAGGGCAGATAAGCAAAACATCACCTTTTGGCACTATTGAACCTCCATTTCACCCAGGGGAGCTTACATTAGGAGCCCAGGGGAACTTTTTTGCTCGATCACTTGATTATAATGTAAAACTTACCACCGATATTCTTGTTGAAGCTGCTAAGTTCCAAGGCACCTCAGTAGTTGAAGTACTTCAGAATTGCGTAATTTACAACGACAACGCCTACGGTTATATAAACGACAAGGCTTACAAAGAAGACCGCCAGTTGATTTTAGAGCAAGGCAAGCCAATGATTTTTGGGAAAAATAATGATAAAGGGATAATAATGGAAGATATGCAGTTGAAAGTGGTAAAACTTGGTGAAAATGGAATTACCGAAAAGAATATTCTTATACATGATGCTAAGGCACAAAGTCCTTTAATCCACTGGATGCTTGCAAAAATGAACTTCCCGGAATTCCCGGTGGCCTTTGGCGTAATCAGGGCGGTTGAAGAAGATACTTATAGTTTGAAGATGAAGCGGCAGATAGAATACATTCAGAAAAATTCGAAAATTAAAAATGTGGATGACCTTTTGAGAAGTGGAAATACATGGGAGGTGTAATACCAACAAACGGGATTAAAAAAGGTATTTCAAACCAATACTTATCATAGGTCCATTAAGTGAAATTTTCTCAGTTATTTCTTTTTCTAAAGGATTTTCAGGGTCGTTGGGGTTCGCTTCGTAATGTTTAAAATCCTGTTTGTAATTACCTATCTTATAATTAAATTCTAAATCCATTGCCCATTGTTCTGAAAATTTAAATTCAAAACCGGCTAAGCCTTTGGCAATTATAGTTGAACCATTAACAGGAGAAGGAGTCTCTTTATTTTCAAATTTAAGTTTTTGTTCAAGATAAATAAATTCTCCGCCTACTCCAATGTATGGTGTTATCCTGTAAAATGTAATTTGCTTTGCCTGATAAGTTAAATCAAAAGAGGCTGTCATCCCCGTTAAAGTCCAAGTGGTGAGGCCAAATCCCTGAATATTATCTTCGACGCTGGATTGCCAAACACCCATGTTCCATTTCCCAAGTGCGTTTTTAATAATGGATAAATCACCAAAAACGTTGTAGCAAAACCCTCCGTTAAAATCAGCATTTTTGAACTCTGATTCATTTTTCCAGTAATCTAATGAAGGATTATACCAACCAATCTTTAGCCCAAGGCTATTGAACCTTAACTGTGATTTTTCTTGTGAAAAACCATTTAATGACATAAAAAAGAAAACAATAAAAAAAACAATTGTACGCTTCATAAAGCTTCAGTTCAAGTAGGTTTTGATTTAAAAAAAAGCATGAAGCTCAATAAATTCAAGCTTCATGCTAATAATATTAAATGATTAAAAAAACCCTAGATTTAGATTATATATCTCCCTGATCGTGGCAATAGAATTCATCTGCCATCCACTGTACCTTTTTGGTAGGTACTTGAATCGCTCCAAGATAGACGCCTTGATAATCATAAACCTTATAAGTAATCAGTTGTGCGCGAGCGAAAAGTTGTTGTATATATTTAGCATGTGGCCCAATACATCTCGTATCTTTTACTTTTAGATTGAAATTATAACCTACGGATAATAAGCGATTAACCAATGCATTGGGGGTTACCGCATAGATGAATGTACCACAGACACCATCACCACACTTTTCTGATTCAGCAACAAATGACCATGGGCTCCAGATTTCTACATCTTTTATTAACTTATATCCTGTAAAAACAAACCAGGTAGAAAAATGGGGCATCTCAAAAGTGGCTGTTGTTCGTTCTGCATTCAGTGTTCCAAGGTAAGCTTCCCATGTATTGGTGTTTTCGTTGTAAGTTCCTATCCATAGGTCAGTCTCACCATCGGTAACACTTGGAATATTAATAGGTATGGTAATGGTAGGACGAGCATTATCAGGAAAGGTGAAGTCGGGTGAGAAATTATAACCATAAAGGATTGCCCTTTCACCTAAAATGTTTAGCTCTTCAAATTGTGCTAATGGCGCGATATAAGTAACGGTGATGTTCTGATCGGAAGGTAAGGAGCCTGCCGGAAAAGTAATAGTTGTTGGGGTAGACTGATCGCTTTCGACATAAAGAACTGTGCCCTGTTGGGAAACAACATTAGTGCTTCCTTTTTTATTAAGGAAAAACACATGTTGCGTTACTGTCGAAACAGCTTCAGTCTGATCGTTACTTACGTTAATTACAGTGCTTTCAGCAAGGTATCCCTCTTTGGAAGCAGTAATTACATAGGTTCCTTCGGTTGTACCATCAAAAGTGAATGTTCCGGTATTACCGTTAAATTCTTTAGTGGTTCCGTTAGGAAGTACAACCTTAATGTCGTAACCCTCAAGAGAAAGTCCGTCATTAGTATTTATTACATTGATCTTTAACTGATTGAGTATTGCAACGTCTGGATCTGGCCAATCAGTTTGTCCCACATTTTTACATTGATTAAATGCAAACACCATTGCTAAAGCAAGCAATGGAAGGACTAAATAGCGTGTGTAGTTTTTGATTTTCATCTTTACTCCTTTTTATAATTGTTTATCATTATTAAATTCATTTTTAATACAACTTGCAAAAATAAATAATTTTTATTAAAACAATTCTTTTATTAATCTTTTTTTAAAAAAATCTGCATTATACTCCATCAAAATATTGTAAAGCTGGCTACCAGTATCGTATGTTCCAACACTTTTACTAAAACCTTTTGCCCGGTATTCCAAACTAAAATCTTTCGATTGGCGTACTCTTAAATATTTTATTCTCATGTATTTACCAGGAGGAAGGGGAATGGAAAAATTAAATCCACCATTAAAATCAGAGGACTTGGTTACCGTAGCAAAAAAACCAATTTTCAGCTCGCCAAACTGCCGAAGTAAATCAAATCGTGCGGCAATGTTATTATACAGGAAATTTCCAGCTTTAACTCCAAAAGTCAGATCGTATGGGCAATAACGATATTCTGCGGAAACAATTCCGGTAAAATAATTATCATCCTCAAAATATTCTATTAGTTTAGGAGAGAAAGATTTGTAAACTGTGTAACCAGTATTTAGGCTTAATGAAAAATTCCCTTCTCCAAAATACTTTCTCAACTCAATATCAAAACCA
>JAAYWF010000194.1 GCA_012516825.1 Lentimicrobium sp.
AAAAAAATGAGAAAAAAATCTATGTTATCGGAGGCGGTATATCCGGTCTCTCTTGTGCATGGTTTCTTAATCAGGCTGGTTTTGCTGTAGATGTTTTTGAAGCTGATGCCTATCCGGGGGGAATGGTGGTAAATTCTGTTCCAGCATTTCGCTTAGAAGACAAAAGTATTTTAAGGGATATCGAACGTATAAGAAAAAGTGGAGTAAACATTATTACAAAAACTGTAGTGAACAGTAAAAAGTTTCTCCAACTAAGAAAAAAATACGATTCTGTTTTTATCTCTACCGGCTTCCAGGTGGCAAGTATCTCTATTATTGATGGTACCGGTTGTAAAAACATTTTTGAAGCTATAGATTTTTTAAAGATTGTAAAGCAAAATAAAAATGTTGAGCTTGGGCAAAATGTTGCAGTATTTGGAGGGGGGAATCATGCGGTAGATGCAGCACGCACAGCTCAGCATTTGTTGGGAGCCAACGGAGTAACCTCATTAGTCTGTCAATATACAATAAATGACATAAAGGCCGATAAAGAGGAAGTTGCTGCGATGATAGAAGAGGGAGTCAATATTGTTGAAATGGTTTTTCCTATTCAGATAATAAGAGAAGACAACCATGTTAAAGGTCTTGAATATCGTGTAGTGGAACAATATGAAACTAATAAAAACGGACACATCAAACCACTAAAAATCTCGAAAACGATACATAGTTTAGAATTTGATACTATTATTTTTAGTGGTAGCTACTCATCAAATATCAATTTTGTCGAACCAGATCAGCTTAAGACCAAAGAAGGCTCATTGTTGACCCGCATGAAAAATGTGTATATCGGAGGTGGAGCCAGGCTCGGCGAAACAACGCTGATCAAGGCTATTGCTGATGGAAGGAATGCTGCTTTGGAGATTATGAAAAAAGAAAATATTCTACAGCTTCCGACGCCCGAAAAAATATTGACAGAAGAAGAGATTGCTGAGTTGTTGTTGAAAAAAAACAAGCGCGAAATCGCAGTAAAGCAAAAGGATGTACCAATAGAAGAGCGTAATAATTTTGAGGCGGTTATCCATCCATTGACTAAAACTCAAGCTATATACGAAGCCAAGCGCTGCCTGCAATGTGATGTGATCTGCAACGTCTGCGTCAGCGTTTGCCCTAATAACGCCTTTATCGGTTTTGAAATAAAACCTGAAGAGTTGCTTATCCCAACAATATATTATAATAACGACAACTTTAAAGTAAGTAAGAAAAAGAGACTTGATATTAAACAAAAATATCAGGTTATATGTGTTGCCGACTGGTGTAATGAATGTGGTAACTGCACTACTTTTTGCCCAACGGCAGGGACACCTTATAAGGATAAAAACCGCTTACATTTCGATAAAGCCGCTTTTAAAAATGAAGGTAGAGGCTTCCTATTATCAACTGATGGGGATTTGAAACAGCTAATTATGAAAAAAGATGGGAAATTGTCGGTTCTCTCCTTAAATTGGGATGCGTTGATTTTTGAAAATGACGATTGCATGGCCGTTCTTGATAAAAACACTTTCGAAATAGAACATATTGATATTTTTACCGACAGTAAAGGAACTTTTGATCTGCCCGAGATTACAGAAATGAAAATAATATTTAATGCTGTCGAAAATTTAGTTTAGCTTCATTTTAGTAATCATTATTGATTATTATCCAGAATTGATTAATATAGAGCCTTTTAGAACTGAATTTTTGCTTTTATTTATCCTGATTTAGTGTTTATTCAGTGGTATTATTAAAAATCCCCTTAATAAATCTTAGCTTTGCAGCCAAATTTAAAAATTAGTAAAATGGATATTTATACAAAGTTTGGTGACATGGGCCCGTTAGGGAGGTTTAACCGTGAGAGTTTTGGTTACTTTATGTTTCCTCGCCTTGAGGGTGAAATAGCTCCACACATGATGTTTATGGGGAAAAAACGTCTAATCTGGTCGTTGAATAATTACTTAGGTCTTGCCAATCATCCTGAAGTTCGTGAAGCTGATACCAAGGCTACTGAACAATGGGGACTGGCTTATCCAATGGGTGCACGTATGATGTCGGGGCATTCGGTGCATCATGAACGGTTGGAACGCGAACTTGCTGAATATGAAAAAAAAGAAGATGCTTACCTGCTAAATTACGGATATCAGGGAATGGTATCAATAATTGAAACTTTAGTGAATCGCCACGATGTTATTGTTTATGACTCCGAATCTCATGCCTGTATAATTGATGGTTGCAGGCTTCATTTTGGGAAACGTTTTGTTTTTCCTCATAATAACATGGAAAGGTTCGAAAGAGAGCTGGAAAGAGCTTACAAACTCACACAACAAACCGGTGGCGGTATTTTGGTAATTACAGAGGGTGTCTATGGTATGTCGGGCGATCTGGGTAAACTTCGTGATATATTAGCATTAAAAAAGAAGTACCCCTTCAGGCTCCTTGTGGACGATGCCCATGGTTTTGGTACTATGGGACCAACCGGAGCAGGAACCTCCGAGCATCTCAAGGTAATGGATGAAGTGGATCTCTATTTTGGAACATTTGCCAAAGCAATGGCTGGTATAGGAGCCTTTGTAGCCGGCGAAAAAGAGGCTATCGAATACTTGAGATACAACCTGCGTTCGCAAATATTTGCTAAATCCCTGCCTATGCCTATGGTTTTCGGAGCCTTAAAACGTTTGGAATTGATCAGAACACGTCCAGAACTACGTGAAAATCTTTGGAAGATTGTTAATGCGCTACAATCGGGACTGAAAGAAAAAGGGTTTAATATAGGAGATACGGAATCGCCCGTTACTCCGGTATTCCTCGAAGGAGATATCCCCGAAGCAACACATATAACTTGGGATCTGCGCGAAAACTATAATGTTTTTTGTTCTATTGTTACTTATCCCGTAGTGCCGAAAGGAGTGATTCTTCTCAGGCTAATACCAACGGCTGTACATACCCTCGAAGATGTTGAATATACAATTGATGCCTTTTCGAAGATTAAAGAAAAATTAGATGCAGGACTTTATCCTAAGGATAAGATGGTAGATGCCGAACAGTTTATGAAAGCATATACCAAATAATATGAAGTAAATGAGTTAAAAGAATCATGTTGGTTGATAAGACACTTGATAGATATAAGAGGACAAAAGATAATTTTTTTATCATAACTGTTAATTCGATAGCATACTTTATCATCTCTTTTATTGTCATCTATTTGCTTGGGCAGTTGCTCACTGCTGTCATTGCTTTACAGTATGATTTTAAAAGCGTTATTTATTATCATAGGCTTGCCTGGGCTATTGACTCAAGTGATTGGACCGTAGAATCGGTGAAGTTGTTATTCAGCTTAGCTCCTTTACTTTCGTTTATTGTTGGCGTTATCTGTCTTATAATCTATGTACTGCTGTATGACGAACGTACCAATTTAAAGCAGTTCTTTTTGTGGGGTTTTGCTCATGGCATGGTATGGTTTTTTGGCGCTACGCTGGCCGGCGCGCTTCTCGATAAGGGAATAGGATACGTGATCATGTATATGTATTTTCAAGATACCGAAAGGACTATCCTATCACTTCTATCCCTAACTGCGCTATTACTTACAGCAGCCTTTACAACAAGGTGGTTTCTTTTTTCAGGAAATGCATACTTCAATCAATTGAATGAGCATAATCGTTCTTTTTTTACTTATAGTCAAATAATTGTTCCTGCCATTTTGGGCACTCTAATCCTGATACTATCGAAATTGCCATTAATTACCTATTATGAGCTTTTTACCTTGCTTACCATGTTAGTCTTTATTATTCCAATATTGGCTACCCATCGCAGTTTCCCTACTTTTTATTTTGATGAAATCCCCATTACCATTAAAGCAGATAAAAAAGCTATTATTACTGCTTCACTGATGCTCGTGGCATTTCGGGTTATTTTTCATTTTGGAATTATGATAGGGTAATTTTGATA
>JAAYWF010000195.1 GCA_012516825.1 Lentimicrobium sp.
TAAAAATAAAATTCTCATTTTCAAGAAAGAATTTGTTTTTTAACCATAGGTCAACAAATAAAAAGATAATAGGTTTAAGTTTCTATCTCATGTTTTAATTTTTCACGATAATCAGGATTTGATCAATCCTTCTTTCTTTATTTTTTTTAAACAAATCCTTACCTTCGATGTGGTTATTAGGTTAATTTGGTCGCAAGAACTATTTTTGCGCGCCTTTATTTATTAATTAAAAATCAGTAGGTTATGACCTTTGTTACGAAAGAAAAATTATTTAGCAGGGAGTGGTTTAAAGTTTATGGTCTTATATTTTTTGGCACATTCATAATGTCGGCCGGATATGTTCTTTTTATCAATCCGTATAGAGTTGTACCTGGAGGTGTAATCGGAATTTCTATTGTTATCCATTATCTTACCGAAGGTGTGTTCTCATTTTGGCCTACGGGAATTCCAATTGGTCTGATGGCGCTTACAATTGATATTCCACTTGCTCTTTTAGGTGTCAAGATATTAGGGCCGCGATTTGGAATTAAAACAGTGGTTGGTTTTGTTCTTACAGCCACTTTTATGGATGTGTTGACATATTTTATTGGTCAGGACGATCCTTTGAATTTAGGTGATCAGATATTGCTGGCGAGCATTTTTGGAGGAGTCCTGATTGGCTTCGGCCTTGGATTGATCTTCCGGTCAAGAGCTACAACGGGAGGTACCGACCTGATATCAATGATGATAAATAAGTTTACCGGCGTTCCTTTAGGGCAGCTTTTGATAATAGTTGATTCTATTATTGTTCTCCTCGGATTGATTGCTTTTGGCGATTGGAAAATACCACTCTATTCATGGATAGTTATTTTTATAACAGGACAGGTGGTTGATATTACTCTGCGCGGTATCTCTTACGAGAAAATGATGTTTATAATCAGTGATAATCATGAAGAGATACGACAGAAGATTATCTTCGATTTAAACCGGGGAGGTACGATATTCGTTGGACGTGGTATGTTTCAAAACAATGAGAGGAATGTTATTTACACAAATGTAAGCCGGCGCGAATATCAGATATTAAAGGATTTTATCCGTGAAATAGACCCGCGCGCTTTCATCACTGTTGTTGATGCTTATGAGGTGCTGGGCGAAGGATTCAAGTCATTTCACGATCATTAACAAAAGGTTAGACAATAGGATAAAAAGCATCCTTGATTTGTCTGATAGTATGCTTATTTCCGGAAAAAATTACACTTACTAAATCAAAACGGGTCTCCAGATCAATATTTTTTTTGCTGATGTAACCGTTGGCAGCAGCTATTAGCGAACGTTGCTTTGAACGATTGACAAACTCTTCGGGTTCACCATAATATATTGATCTACGAGTTTTTACCTCTACAATTACAAGGAAACGATCATCCCTTGCAATGATGTCAATCTCGTTTTTTCCATAACGCCAGTTTTTCTCAAGAATTTCATAACCTAAGCTACGTAGATATTTCTCTGCCAGCTCCTCACCAATGTTCCCTGTTATGTTATGATCTGCCATTCTGAAGTTCGATTTATTTAAAAATGATTTTTACCGAGTTTTTGTTTACTGAAAGGCTTACTTCACCACCAATAATTAGTGGATGGTTTTCGGGAAAATGACCTGCTGGAAAGCCAAAACAAACAGGATAATTCACATCACTGATCATATCCATGATTACTTCTTCTGCACTGAGCCCATAATCCTCTTGTTCTTCGTTCATTTTTGTCATTCCTCCAACAATAAGTCCGGCCAGCGAGCTAAGTTTACCCGATCGTTTTAAAGTTTGCATCATCCTGTCGAGGCGATAAAGAGGCTCACCAACCTCTTCGAGAAAAAGAATACTGCCCTCGGTATCCAGTTCGGACTGACTGCCCAAAAGGCTGGTTAGGATTGATATATTACCTCCAACCAACATACCATTAGCCGATCCCTCAAGATTAAGATCATGAGTAGGAAGGTTGTAGGTAGGCTTTTTACCTCCGGCAACCTCCAAGAGTTTATCAATAGCTAAACAGGAGTTGCCATCGGCAGGAAAATCATAAGGCATTATCGAATGAATGCTTTTTGTTTTATAAAGCATTGCCAGATGGCAATGTAACACGGTAATATCGCTATAGCCGGCAATCCATTTGGGATTATCTAAAAAGCAGGAAAAATCTAATCGGTCAATTATCTTCACCATACCATAACCACCTCTGTTACAAATGATCATCTTAATTGACGGATCATCCAACATTAGCTGAAAATCGTGCGCTCTTTGGCTATCGGTACCTGCAAAATAGTAATGCTGACTTAGCGCATGCTCCCCTTGTTTCACTCTGTATCCTTTGGCTTCAAGTAATCTTGTGGCAGAATACAAAATCGAAGGATCAATCTTTGCAGAGGGCGAAATCAAACCGATCAAGTCACCTTTGTGTAAGTTGGATGGTGTAATCACTTTAGTTAGATTATTTTTTGTAAAAATATAATTTTCTCACAAATTTTAGTGATTATTGTTTATTGAATAAACATAATTGATCAGGGAATGATGATGAAATTGTCGTTTTAACGGCATTGGCTTTTTAATTAAATCCTGCTCTATTTTCACTAAAGATGTCATATTTATTCAAAAAGGATTCACTTTCCCTTTTAATAAATTGTATTATGCAATCCATATTCTATCATGTTTTTCTTATTATTTTGAAAACATGATTATTTTCGCCGGAAAATTATAAAATATGGTTCTTACAAGTATTGACTGGGTTATTATCACTTTGTTTTTTGTGGTCTTGATAGTGATTGCTATTTTTAGCTCTCGGTTTGCCGGCCGAGGATATAACGAATTTTTTCTTTCCGGCAGGAATATGCCTTGGTGGTTATTGGGTGTAAGTATGGTAGCTACTACCTTTTCGGCTGACACTCCCAACCTTGTTACTGATATTGTCAGACAAAATGGCGTTGCAGGTAATTGGGCCTGGTGGGCTTTTCTTTTAACAGGTATGTTGACGGTTTTTATTTATGCTAAACTGTGGAATAGATCGCAAGTATTAACTGATCTTGAGTTTTATGAGATACGTTATAGCGGCAAAATGGCAGCATTTTTAAGAGGATTCAGAGCAATTTATCTTGGGTTCTTTTTTAATGTAATGGTGATAGCAAGTGTTTCTTTGGCTTTCGTCAAGCTTGCCGGTGTGATGATGGGTGTTCCACCAGCGCCGGCATTGATATTTGCTGCAATAATCGTTGTGTTCTATAGCGCACTTGGAGGGTTGAAATCAATTTTATGGACTGATTTGTTCCAATTTGGGTTTGCCATGTTCGGAGCAATCATAGCTGCTGTGTTTGTTGTTAAGGGATTGCCGGAAAATGTTCATGGACTTTCAGGGTTGTTGTCGCATGAGAATGTTGCCGGGAAGTTGAGCCTATTTCCCAAATTAACACGGACTGATATGTTTTTATACATATTTATCATTCCAATTGCTGTGCAGTGGTGGGCAGTATGGTATCCGGGCGCTGAGCCCGGCGGTGGCGGATATATAGCACAACGGATGCTCTCTGCCAAAGAAGAACGTCATGCAATGGGAGCTACGCTACTTTTTAACTTTTTTCATTACGCCCTGCGGCCATGGCCTTGGATCATTGTTGCACTTGCCTCTTTAGTGATCTTCCCTGATATCCAGTCAATGGTAAGCGCCTTCCCTGGTGTGGCAGAGCAGTATATTAAAGAAGATTTTGCCTATCCGGCAATGCTCCGCACTTTTTTGCCGGCAGGATTGTTAGGATTGGTCGTAGCGTCACTGATTGCCGCATTTATGTCAACAGTGGCGTCACATTTAAATTGGGGCTCCTCATATTTGGTCAATGATTTTTACAACAGGTTTGTTAATCCGAAAGCAAGTGAGAAACAAAAGGTTATGATCGGACGCGTCAGCAGTGTTTTACTTATGGTTTTTGGTGTTCTGCTTGCACTTGTTCTTGAAAATGCACTACAAGCTTTTCAGTATATATTAATGATTGGCGCCGGAACCGGTTTGATCTATATCCTTCGATGGTTTTGGTGGAGAATTAATGCCTTTTCGGAGATATCGGCCATGATTGCCGCCACAATATTTTCACTTGTATTCATTATCATCGAAAATTTCTTCTTGAAAATAGTACCCGAAATGCCGGGTTATGTTCAGGTTTTTGGTATCACTATGTCCGAAATATATTGGAATATTTTAAAGTTGGTGGGGGTAGTGGTTCTCACTTCTATTTCTTGGATAACAGTTACCTATCTTACAAAGCCCGTAAGACATGCCACTTTACGTTCGTTTTACGAAAAGATAAAACCGGGCGGGCCAGGCTGGAAGAAAGTTTTAAAAGATGCTGAATTATCAGGGAATCCTATTGACCCGGAGATGAGCAAGTCGTGGGATGTGCCAACCGGTATTCTTTGTATGTTGCTGGGGAGCGTAGCTATTTATAGCGCTTTGTTTGCCACAGGACATTGGATTTATGGAAATAATGTTACGGCCAGCCTACTCACAGGGTTGGCTGTGGTATCAGCCTTTATTTTGACTAAGGCATGGAAAAGATTAACTTTCAATTAGTCGGTGAGGTTGGTCTTGAACGAAAATGAATGTTGATAATTATAAAAGATGTAAATAATGAAAAAGCCTACATTACTAATCTTAGCAGCAGGGATCGGAAGCCGCTATGGTGGTTTAAAGCAAATTGATAAAATCGGCCCATCAGGTGAAGCGATTATTGATTATTCTATTTTCGATGCGATGAGAGCTGGATTTGGAAAAGTGGTAATGGTGATTCGTAAAGAATTGGAAGCCGATTTCAGAGATTTTTTTGATGACAAGATAAAAGGGAAGCTTAGCATACAGTATGTTTATCAGGAGCTTGATAATTTACCCGAAGGTGTTGTGGCGCCTGCCGGTCGTGTAAAACCTTGGGGCACAGCACATGCAGTATTAGTGGCAAGTGAGGTTATAAACGAGCCTTTTATGATAATAAATGCAGATGACTTTTATGGAATGGAAGCCTACCAGTCTATTGTACAATATTTTACAACAAACAACAATCTAAAAAAACATTGTATGGTAGGTTATCAGTTACAATATACACTATCCGATCATGGAACCGTATCGCGAGGAATATGCTCCTATGGTGAAGATATGATTCTTAAAGGTATAAGAGAGGTTACAAATGTGGAGCGAAGATCGGACGAAATTGGATATAATCACCCTAAACAGGGTTGGAGTACCATTGAAGATGATACCATCGTTTCGATGAACGCCTGGGGGTTTTACCCTGGTATCTTTCAACTTTTTAAAAAGGGCTTTGCTGATTTTATCACAAATGCTGATGACATCTTGAAGGCTGAATATTACATTGCGAAGCCACTTGCCTGGATGATCGAAAAAAAGTTAGGAGACATTCAAGTTTTGGAATCTGATGCAAAATGGTTTGGAGTTACTTATCGTGAAGATAAAGAGTTGGCCAAAGAAAAAATCAACAAGTTGATAAACAGCGGCTTGTATCCTGAAAACCTATGGAGTTAACCCGTTATGATTCCACTACCCTCGTCATTTGATTTTTTTGATGTTATAAACAATTTCAGTATTGAGGATAAGATACTGAAAATTGAAACGATAGGGGAAGGGCATATAAACGATACATTTTTTTTAAAGACAAATACAAATAGAAATTACCTTCTTCAACGTATTAACCATTTGATTTTTAAGGAAGTTGAAGCTTTGATGGATAATATTTCGCGAGTAACAAGTCATATTAATCAAAGTAACCTAAGTAATTCTGCCAAAGCAATTCTAAGAGCGCCGAGAGTTATTTTTACAAAAGATAATAAGAGTTTTTTCCTTGATATATTTGGAAATTACTGGCGTTGCTACACCTATATTCCGCATGAACCAATAAAAAGAATAACACCGGCTATTGCAATGGAAGGCGGGAAGGCTATCGGTATGTTCCAAACTATTTTATCAACGCTTCCGGGTAATCAGTTATATGAAACCATTCCCGATTTTCATAATTTGAAAATGAGGCTTAAGGCGCTATACAAGGCTGTTGAAGAAAATAATTATGGACGACTTAAACAGGTAGAAAAAGAAGTAGATTTTATTTTTGCCCGGGAAGATGAACTGCTTAGGATTCATAAATTGGAATCCAATGGATTGATCCCGATCAGGGTTACCCATAACGACACCAAGTTCAACAATATACTTTTCGACAAAGGACGTTCGGCTGTTGCTATCGTTGATTTAGATACAGTAATGAATGGGAGCGTATTGTATGATTTTGGCGACGCTATTCGCACACTGTGCAATACCGCTGTTGAAGATGAAAGCGATTTGACTAAAGTAAACTTTAATAAAAAGCTTTTCGAAGCTTTTGTTAATGGCTATCTCAGCATAACCTCCGCAACTTTGAAACATGTTGAGGTTGACCTGCTTGCCTTTAGTTGCAAATTACTCACTTATATTATGGCTGTGAGGTTTCTTACTGACTTTTTAAATGGAGATGTATATTTTAAAGTAAAAAGCCA
>JAAYWF010000196.1 GCA_012516825.1 Lentimicrobium sp.
CTTATCAGTTACGGTATTATTGCTTTAACCAGAAAAATAAAAACAAATGAAAACGGCGATTTAATTGATATTATTGAAAATAACCGTTTCAAATATTTGATCAAAGGTTTCTTTTTAAATATAACTAACCCCTTTGTATGGATTTTCTGGATGACACTTACTGTGGGGGTAACCTCAAATTATGGCGAAAATACTGCATACGCTAGCGCATTTTTTGCTGGTACATTGTTTACAATTTTGACTACAGATATTATTAAAGTTTCCATTGCCAAAATCCTTAAAGGACGTATTAAGCCTTTGATCATTCGGCGATTAAATCAGGTGGTGGGAATCTTGTTGATAGGATTTGGCGTTATTATGTTTGTCAGGACATTAACAAATTTCTATTTCCTCTACTGATCAGGCTTCCGCTCCATCCCAATCGGGTGTCATTGGCTTGATATCTTTGATGTTGAGTTGTAGGGAAATATGTCCGTTCCACTCATTTTCTTCAATATGATAACATATTGAAAATGGTTGGCCATTTTGAACGATCTGTAATTTATCGCCCTGTTGAAACGCAATAGCAGCTAATGGAAAACCAGAAATATCGGGATGTATCACGCTTAGTTTCAGATGATTTTTACCTACCACACAAGCATATCCAGTATCTACAACGCCTTCGGTCATAAAAATAGGCGACATGTTCTCCGGGCCAAAAGGAGCAAATTGCTTTAAAATTTTATAGAATTTACCTGAAATACTTGTCAGTCTTATCTTAGCGTCAATTTCTATTTCCGGTATTGTCATTCTTTTTTCAATTGTTTCCGCAACGATTTTATCAAATCTTTCCATAAAGGCCTCTAAATTCTCAGGTTTTAAAGACATACCTGCTGCAAATTTATGCCCTCCAAAATGTTCAAGTAAATCATAACATTTATCAATAGCGTTGTAAATGTCAAAGTCTTTAACTGATCTGGCCGATCCGGTAATTAGTCCATTAGCTTTGGTAAGTATAATTGTTGGTTTGTAAAAGTGTTCTGTAAGTCGTGATGCGACAATACCCAATACACCTTTATGCCAATCCGGATTATAAACAATATTGGTATGCTTTTTATGAAAGTCGGGGTCATTGGCAATGATCTCTATTGCTTGCTGGGTGATCGTTGTATCTAAGCTTCGACGTTCGGTATTGAACTGATTTATTTGTTCCGCTCTTTCGATAGCGGTTTCTATATTATTACTTATGAGCAGTTCAACGGAGTTGTGACCGCTTTCCATTCGTCCGGCTGCATTTATACGTGGCCCGATAAGAAAAACAAGATCGCTGATAGTTAGTTTTCGGTTAAAGGCAAATTCCTCTTCAATGTATTGAAATTCATTTTTCTTCTTTATATTACTATAATGTAAAAGTGCGGTAAAGGCCGGCCGTGGATTTGAGTTCATAAGTTTGAGGCCATAGTATGCCAGAATTCTGTTTTCGCCTGTAATAGGAACGATGTCGGCAGCAATACTCACTACTACCAAGTCGAGATATTTTTCCAACCTTTTAAACGGTAGATGGTTTTTTTGGGAAAAAGCCTGAATTAGTTTAAAACCAAGGCCACACCCCGAAAGTTCGTCAAATGGGTAATTACAATCTGTGCGCTTAGGATCAATGATAGCTACTGCAGGAGGTAGTTTGTCACCTGGCAGGTGGTGGTCGCAAATAATAAAATCTATCCCTAATTCGGACGCGTACTCAACATTATCTACAGCCTTGATACCGCAATCTAATGCTATTACAAGGCTATAGCTATTTTCGTGGGCAAAATCTACACCTATTCTCGAAATCCCATATCCTTCTGAATAACGATCGGGGATATAAAAATCAACCTCCTTATGTATTGATTTCAAAAAAGTATAAACTAAAGCA
>JAAYWF010000026.1 GCA_012516825.1 Lentimicrobium sp.
AAGCCTGCAGCTCCGAAATAGGTGCGTAGCGTTCCTTTTACCTTTAGCCATTTACCAAGGTTTTCGGGATGATCAACAAGGTTTACATCAAAACGCAAAGGCTTGCCGGCAGGCAGATTGACAATAACACAATTCTGGTAATTGCGTTCTTCTTTCGAATCGGCAATTAAAACATTAGTTGCCAGATCAAATGGAGGATCATAAAGGATATCATCATTTGATGAAATTGATGTAACCCCCGACTTGACGGCTCCTACAATATAACCCTTTATCCAACCGACTATGTAAGGTGTCGCATTTTGATTGGCAATTCCGAATTCCACATTATAAGGATCAGATTGTGTACCGGAACCGGTTCCACCACCGCCGCCTCCGCCGCCGCCTTCCAATTCAAAATCAGAAGATTCGCCATTGCTATCTCGTAATCCTGCAGCTCCAAAATAGGTGCGAAGTGTACCGGATACGTTAAGCCATTTACCAAGGTTATCAGGGTGATCTACAAGGTTCACCTCCGAGCGCAGCGGCTTTCCGGCAGGCAGATTAACGATAACACAATTCTGATAATTCTTCTCGTCGGGCGAATCTGCAATAAGTACATTAGTTGCCAAGTTAAATGGCGGTGAATACAATATATCATCATTTGAGGTGATAGATGTAACGCCCGATTTTACTGATCCAACGATATATCCTTTAACCCACCCCACCTCGTATGGCATTGCATTCTGATTGGCTATGCCGTATGCTACATTCCACGGGTCGGACTGAGTTCCGGAACCTTGGCCGCCTCCGCCGCCACCACCGCCGGTGCAACGCTCGCCAACAAGGTTAATTTCGCCATAATCCCTGACATAAAGTTGTATTGTATTATTAAAAATGCTAGCGATAGCCACAAAGGTGCCATTCCCGTTAGGCAGGCTAACGCCAGCAAAATTTGCGTATCCGCTGGTCCTAACAACGACAACATTGTTATCGCAATCCATCAAAGAGCGGTTCTGAGTTGTTAAACCATGTGGGTCGGACCAGGTTTTAGCCGTATCAGCAGCCGAAAACTCCACATTCTCGAGCATGATAAGCTGTGAATTGTATTTCCCACCAGCAAGCTCAGGAATAGTAACCACCTTAGGCTCTATATTTATTTTTGTCTTTAGCTTAACAATGTTCAAATCAACATCTACCGAATCAAGCTGCCTGACGCCGCCATAATCACTAAGAGTTAACCCCTTCAAGTAAATCCTTATCGAATCGCCTACATATAAACCACCGGGATTTATTAATCTTAAATTAATAGCGCCGGTTGAATCCTGAACGTATGAATTTTTGTAAATATTACCGGAAGATTCGTCGCCAACAACAACACCGTAAGTTGACATGGCAGTATCAAAAACTATGGGCTGCCCTTGATACATGGAAGTCAATTCCTTTATGGTAATTACCTTCCCTACCGGGATATCTTTTGAAGGAGGCTTATCAAAATCCTGCTTCACACAAGAGGTTAAGCCGAACAAAAGAATTACTGCAATGATCAGAACTGGAAAAATTAATCTCTTTATCATATTAATAAAATTAAGCTTTTTCAAAAATTATTGATTTTAAAAACGTAAACTCAAATTAGCAAAATATTGTGTACCATATAAATAAAAATATTTTGGGGGAAATTTGTCAATATTATTCGGATCGAAGCGGAATTGCTCAAACCCACCGAAAGCAAAATCCGTTACATTAAGCAGGTTATTGATCGAAAGATTAAATACAATGTAATATTTTTTTACTCTCCACGACTTTCCGCCAAACAGGTCAATGGTATAGGCTGAGGATAGTCTTTCCTGAGCCAATAATTGTTCGAAACGAAGATCTTCGGAGTTATATATTCCTGCAGCAGCCTCTGATCTACGATCAGGATTTGGCTCAAGGTAAATATCGTCAAAATAGTTAAAATCAACTCCGATCCACCAATACTTGGGTGCATTGTATTTGATGCCGCCTGATAATGCCGTTTGCGGATTACCGCCAACATAATAATTTTTCAAATAGACCATTCGGTTTTCTGCCAGGATTTCTGAATTATTATCCTGAGAGATTGTAACCAGCGGACGAGAATTATAAGTTAATCTACCTAACCCTGCAACGCCAGTAATATTTATTGTTGATGTCAATTTATAATCAACTCCAATTTCGGCGCCCATACTTTTAGTATCCACGCCGGTCATTTGATAATTGACAAAACTTCGCAGGGTTTCGTGATAAAAACTTCTTGAATAGACCTGATCTTTAAACTCAGTATAATATAATGTTGCCCGCGCTTGTATTTTTGGTGCTCTTAACACATATCCAATGTCTCCCCCAACAATTTTCTCATTGATCAAACCACTCAAAACATGGTTTCTTGTACGTGGCGAAATATAGGAATCTCTGAAATAGGGCGCTCGTGTAAGATACATTGCATTACCAACAATGAAATGCCGACCGGTGATTTTGTAGGTCAATCCTCCTTTAACACCAAAATTGAAAAAGTTTTGTTTTTCTGCCTCCCCTAATGATTCCGTTGGGAACTTTCCATTTTGCATATGCCCGGTACGCCAAAAAGAGGTATGCGAGATAGTGGCGGCAATGAAATAATCCATTTTGGCATATTTAAAATCAGCCTGTACAAAACCGTTATAATTATTGATATTGGCATCATAATCATATCCGAAGCTATCGCCCTCATAAACAGGTCTATTAGGTGTTCGCAAATCGTTTTGTCCCTGATATGGATCAAAGTAATCCTGTTCGGCAAATTTATCAAGATCAATATAAAAATCGCCGCCAAGCAGGTCGTCAAGTACCTTGTACGACCTCTGTTTATAAAATGAAAGATTTATTCCTGCATTGAGGATAATGTTATGGTTTATTTCCTTCCAAAGATTACTGTTGATCATAAAATGATTATGATCGTTTCTTCGGTCTTCCACTACATATTTAGAAAAGTTTCCTGTAATATTGTTTCCAGCAATTCCATAGGCATCCTCAATTGTATATAGGTTTTTAGAGTTGGCGAAATAGAAAAAATCCCAATTTATCTGCCTAAACTGCTCATTATTTTTCCATTGTTCGGTTAAATAGTTAAACTTTTGTGGATTATCCTTCCAGTAGCTGGGAAGCTTTCTATAATAATCAGGGCGCGGATCGGGTGCATCAAACCATTCGAGAGCTGTCGTGCTATATCTTCCAAAAAAATAGGCTGCCGACGTGGTAATTTTTGTAGATTTATCTAATTCCCAATAATCGGTAAGTATTAACTTAGGTTGATTGTAATTTCCGACTCTTGCATTACGCTTTTCGCCATTCTGATATCCCCAATATGGGTTATAATAATTGGTTCCTGCCAAGTCGTTTGCCTCCTGAGTAACAGGCCCCGACCGTCCGGCCTTGGAGGGCGCTGCTAAGCCTACAAATCCAATACTATGTTTATTGTTTATTCGTTTCTCCAAAGCCAAAAAGTAACTCCACGCATCGTAGTAAGTGCCCTCTACATAACCCTCATTTGCCCAACGTCTTGATCCTGAAACGGAGATTGCCCAACCATTATCCATCATACCGCTGTTGTAAGTAGCCATTATCCGGTTGCGATAGGCTCGGTTTGTCGAAGAGTAGGTAAGCCGTGTTCCGGGTCTTTGTTTTGATACACGAGACTCAATATTTACAGAACCGCTAATACCTCCGAAGGAATAGGGTGATGCAGATATCCCGAAATTAACCTCCTGCGACCGGGTAACATCGTTAAGCCCTCCCCAGGCCGACCAATATGCGCGGCCGGTCTCCATGTCATTCAAAGGAACTCCGCCCAACAAAACAGTAGTATTCTCTGAATCATAACCTCTGATCCTAAAACGGGTCTGACCAAAAGTGAATCCGGCAGTCGAAATAAAAATATCCCTTGAAGATTGTAACAACCCTGAAATATCCTGAGGCTGTTCGTCAGATTCAAGATCAGCCGAAGTGATCATATAAACCTGATTAAGATTAACCTCTTCCGACTTTATTACCGTTGTATCTACTTGTGAAAATAGATTGAATGTCAGAAAAGAAAGAGCTGAAAGCAGTAAAAAATTTTTCATCAGCAAATGTTGAATAATAGGTTGGTGGTTGATTAATTAAATCGCTATTAATTGCGCAAATGTATCTAATTTTTCAATTTTACTTATTTTCGTCTGGATTTTTCACTTTTGTTACTCAAGTTTAAATTTAGGTTTAATGAAACTCACCACTTATATCTTTATAATAACGGCGCTGCTTACGCTACCAACACATGCGCAAAACGACAAACAATATAAAGTAGGCTGCATTGCTTTCTATAACATCGAAAACCTTTTCGATACCATAAATCAACCGGGAGTTATTGATGAAGAATTTTTACCGGAGAGCACAATTCAATGGAATACAAAGAAATATTTTGAAAAACTTGACCGGATTTCAGAGGTTATCTCAAAAATAGGAACCGATCTGACTCCTGACGGCCCTGCAATAATCGGCCTGTCAGAAATTGAGAACAGAATAGTATTAGACGACCTTGTAGCTCAAGAACATCTTCGCAGGCAAAATTATCAGATTGTGCATTACGACGGGCCCGACCTAAGAGGTGTTGATTGTGCCTTGCTTTACAATCCTAAATACTTCACGGTAACGAACTCTGAATCAAAACGGCTGATCATTCCAGGTATGGAGATGTTTTTTACCCGCGATCAACTTGTAGTTTCCGGCATGTTCGATGGCGAAATGATGCACTTTATAGTTAATCACTGGCCATCGCGCCGAAGTGGTCAAAAGAAGAGTGAGCCGTTACGGATGGCGGCAGCTCAACTCACGCGTTCGATAGTAGATTCACTGTTAGCGCTTGACCCCAATGCGAAAGTAATTGTAATGGGCGACATGAACGATGATCCTAAAGATAAAGCCATAAGAAAAGGACTTAACACGGTTGGTGTGGTTAAAAAGATAAAACCAGGCACACTGTTCAACCCCATGGAAAGCCTTTACCGTCAAGGGATTGGAAGCCTTGCCTATCGCGATTCATGGAATCTTTTCGACCAGATTATCCTTACTCCCGCTTTGATTGGAGACGACAAATCAACTTATACTTTTTACCGTGCCGGAGTGTTTAATAAACCCTGGTTAATACAAAAAGAGGGCGCTTTCAAGGGGTATCCCTGGCGAACTTTTGCCGGCGGAGTCTATCTTGGCGGTTATAGCGACCACTTCCCTGTTTATATTTACTTGATTAAAGAAAAGGAATAAAGCCGATGTTAAAGGGCAAGTGTAAAAAACCAGACATAACAGACAATTTGCCACTTAAAGACAGAAAAAGAAAAACCATATAATGAATAGCCTATGCAAAAAACAACACATTTGCAGACTGCATGAACCAACGCACGACAAACAGAAGCGAAATAGCAAATTGAAAGATAAAATGGCATAAAACAATGAACACCAGTCTATAACAAGCGGTAGAAAACATTTTAAAACGACAGCCATATGAGAAAAATACGGTAGTACCTCATAAACTTACACAGTTTATGAGGTACTACCTGATTTTAAGATGTTGATCCGACTTATCCAAACTCTACACGTATCATATCATTCACTTTCAACCCTAACAAGCCAGAAGCATTGCCCATTGACACAGCTATCTGCAAAAAGCCGGAAGAGCTGAAGAGAGCCACTATCTCGCCTTCAGAAACATCTTTGTATGACTGGCTTATCTGCCTAACGCTATAGCGTGATGCGCCAAAGAGTATCCTAAACGATCGCTTCTGCCCTATACGTAAAAAAAGCTCCTGATCAATATTGGTAAACACATTTTCGTAATTGTCAACATAGGTAACATGACCTTTTATCAGATCAGGTTCTGCCACAGGCTTTAGCTGGATCCTTTCGGCCAGCCTATCTCTTTTCGGCCCTAAGAGGCTAATCTCTTTTCCTTCTACAATATGCTGTGCTACCTTTACAAATAAGTCAAAAGCGGCAAAAGTGAATGTATGCGTATCCTGATAAATGTCAATTTCGGTGATAGAATCAGGATCTTCATCAAATGCAAGTGAAAAAATCCCATTGTCGGCGCCGATAAAATAGCTGCCTGCATATTCCACCACAACATGTGGCATTTCGATTGTCGCTTCCGATGTAATATCAACAATAAATATGGTTTTTTCAGGGAACTGACGGTAACAATGTCTCAATACAAAAGCTGCATTATTAAGATTGAACGGAGGTATTTCGTGGGAGATATCTATGATGTCGGATTCAGGTATTTTAGTCAGTATTTTCCCTTTCACCATACCTACATAGTGATCTTTCGTACCCCAGTCGGAGAGCAATGCAATGAGAGCCATGAAACCTAAATGTCTGATTTTTAAATCACGGGCAAAAATAAGATTTCCCTGACATGCCATGAACATTTTTTTGGTAATTTTGAACTTTCAAATTTTGAACAAAAAAATATTATTATCTATCGTATTTTTTAATGACCGAAAAAAATATCCTAATTGAATCCGTTAATCCGCTTGATGTTTTTGGAGTTAATGATTCCAATTTTAAGATACTCAAAAAACACTTTCCCAAACTGAAATTAATAGCTCGTGGCACCGAGATAAAGGTCATTGGCGATGAAGCTGAAATTATTTCATTCGAAAAAAAATTCGCTTTGCTAATCCTTCATCTTGAGCGTTTCGGCAAGCTAAGCGAATATGATGTAAACGACCTTCTTTCGTCCGAATCCGATTATACGCCACAAGACCTCCAGTTTGGCAGCGATGTGCTTGTACATGGCCGTAACGGCAAACTTATCAAAGCACGCACACCCAATCAACAGCGGATGGTTGACAGTTGCCGTCGCAACGATTTGATTTTCGCCATTGGGCCTGCCGGAACAGGCAAGACATACACTGCTGTCGCTCTGGCAGTTCAGGCGCTTCGCAACAAAGAGATCAGACGAATAATCCTCACCCGGCCTGCTGTTGAAGCCGGCGAAAACCTTGGCTTCCTGCCCGGAGACCTTAAGGATAAATTAGATCCCTACTTACAACCGCTTTATGACGCACTTCGCGATATGCTCCCCTCTCAAAAATTATTAGGCTACCTGGAAGAGGGCACCATCGAAATCGCACCGCTGGCATTTATGAGGGGGCGCACGCTCGACAACGTATTCGCTATCCTCGACGAAGCGCAAAACGCTACGGAGAACCAACTCAAAATGTTCCTGACAAGAATGGGAGCCTCCGCAAAATTTATTGTAACAGGCGACATAACACAAATTGACCTGCCGCGAAATCAATCCTCAGGGCTGATTCAGGTAACGCGAATCCTGAACAACATACCCGGAATAGATTTTATTTACCTAAATGAAAAAGACATTATACGTCATAAGTTAGTGGTACAGATAATAAATGCATACAGCAACCAACCAAAAACCGGTAACAACAAGCAAAATAATGGGAACCATAACAAGAACTAATTTCAACTTCGATGGCCAAAAAAGCCTTTACACAGGTAAAGTCCGAGATGTTTACAACATCAATGACGAATTACTTGTGATGATAACTACCGACCGTATTTCGGCCTTTGACGTCGTTTTGCCAAAAGGAATACCTTATAAAGGTCAGGTACTAAATCAGATAGCTGCTTTGTTTCTGGATGCTACCAAAGATATTGTTCCCAATTGGAAAATATCGGTTCCCGATCCCATTGTAACCATCGGTTTGCATTGCGACCCCTTTCCCGTAGAGATGATCATAAGAGGTTATCTTACCGGTAGCGCATGGCGAACCTACCAAAAGGGAATACGACAAATATGTGGAGTGCCGATCCCCGATGGCATGAAAGAACATCAGCAATTTGCAGAACCAATAATCACACCCACAACAAAAGCTACATCCGGCCATGATGAAGATATTTCCAAAGAAGACATAATTAACCAAAGATTAGTCTCTGAAGAGGATTATGCCTTAGTTGAAAAATATACCCGAGAACTTTTTAAACGAGGAACCGAAATAGCTAAGAAAAAAGGGCTCATTTTAGTTGATACAAAATATGAGTTTGGGAAGAGAGATGGTAAAATCTACCTCATTGACGAAATACACACCCCCGATTCATCGCGCTATTTTTATTTAGAAGGGTATAACGAACGTCAGAAGAAAGGTGAACCACAAAAACAACTCTCCAAAGAGTTTGTACGGGAATGGCTTCTCGCTAATAACTTTAAAGGCGATAGGGGTGAAAAAATACCAAAGATGACCGACCAAATAGTTTCATCAATATCAGAACGTTACATCGAACTATTTGAAAGAATAACCGGTGAAAGTTTTCAAAAAGCAAACGCATCCGACATTTTGAAAAGGGTTGAAAACAATATTACTAGCTTTTTAAAAAACTATTACCGGAACAAAAAAAATTAGATAAAACAATTTTTCATCTCACCAATAAATTTATAACATAGAAAAAGCTAAACCTTTACAAAGTTTAATTACCAGACACCAATAGAAAATGAATTACCTGATTGCAAATACAAATATCGTCAACGAAGGTCGTATTTTCAAAGGTTCGGTATTTACTAAGGGTGAAGAGATTGAAAAAATATTAGAACATACTGACGATATTGAAGTCAATAGTTTTAAGGAGTACGAATTTATTGATGCCTCCAATATGTTTCTTCTTCCGGGTGTAATTGATGATCAGGTTCATTTCAGGGAGCCGGGTTTAACTCATAAAGCCGATATCGGCAGTGAAAGCCGTGCTGCAATAGCCGGTGGGGTAACATCATTTATGGATATGCCAAACACGCTTCCCAACACCCTGACACAAGATTTGCTTGAAGAAAAATATAAGCTGGCATCAGAAAAATCGCTGGCTAATTACTCATTTTATATGGGCGCCTCCAACGATAACGTAAAAGAGATAGTAAAAACCGATCCTGTGAATGTATGTGGCATAAAAGTGTTCATGGGCGCCTCCACAGGAAATATGTTAGTGGATAATAAATCAACATTACAGGCTATTTTTAAGGAGGCTCCTTGTTTAGTAGCCACACATTGCGAAGACGAAGCTACCATCCAAAATAACATCGTCAGATTGCGTAACATTTATAGAGACGACATTCCTATTCATTACCATCCTCAAATTCGTAGTGATGAAGCATGTTACATATCCACCTCTTTAGCAATAGAGTTAGCCGAAAAATATAATACCCGCCTTCACATTTTACATCTCTCAACAGCATTGGAAACCACGCTTTTCAGAAATAATATTCCTTTGCCGGAAAAGAGTATCACAGCCGAAGTCTGCATTCATCATCTTTGGTTTAATGATGAGGCTTACCACACAAAAGGAAATTTAATAAAATGGAATCCTGCAATAAAAACCGAAACCGATCGTCGGGCTCTATGGAAGGCTCTACTTGACAACCGGCTCGATGTAATTGCTACCGACCATGCACCACACACATTAGTAGAAAAAAGAAACAGTTATTTCAAAACTCCTTCGGGCGGACCACTAATACAACACTCATTAATTGCATTAATGGAATTTTTTCATCAAGGTAAGATATCTATGGAAAAAATTGTTGAGAAGATGTGCCATGCACCGGCAATTTGTTTTAAAGTGAACAAGAGAGGATTTATCCGATCGGGATACAAGGCAGATCTCGTAATTGTTAATCCTAATCAGCCAGGCATCGTCGAAAAATCAAACCTGCTGTACAAATGCGGTTGGTCGCCATTTGAAGGAACGCTATTCCAATCGGCAGTAACACATACTTTTGTAAATGGTAATTTAGTTTATGAAATGGGCAAATTCGATTTGTCTGCCCGTGGCCAACGACTTACCTTTAACCGATAAAAACTTACTATAATTAACCTGTTATGAACTTAAACAACCCCGTGATAAAACCACGCGAAAGCACGCCACATATAGGAATTTTCGGAAAAACAAATCTCGGAAAAAGCTCAATCATCAATATACTTACCGGACAGCAAACCTCTATCGTATCCGAAACACCGGGTACAACAACTGATCCTGTAAAAAAAAGAATGGAAATACCGGGTATTGGGCCAGTAATATTGGTTGATACTGCCGGAATAGATGATATTGGCGAATTGGGCGCCAAAAGGATAGAAAGGTCAATTGAAATCGTCAAACAAATAGATATTGCTCTCCTCTTGATTTCGGATAACACTATCGGTATGTCGGAGAAAAAAATCATCGGCTATTTTTACGATTATGGCGTACCCTTCTTATGGATACACAACAAAAGTGATATCACGCCGCTCGACAAAGATTTTGCAAAACATCTTGAATCAGAGTATAAACAGCCAATAATAGAGTTCAACGCATTACAACCAAACAACTTAGAGTATCTTTTGGAAAAGATTCGGTCTATAATGCCCGAAACCGTTTGGAGCCGCCCCACCCTATTGGGCGAGTTAATAAATAAAGGCGATGTCGTATTATTAATTACCCCTATTGATATAGCAGCGCCGGAGGGAAGGCTAATCCTTCCTCAGGTGCAAACTATTCGCGATATACTTGACCACGACTCCGTTGCAGTTGTTGTAAAGGAACATGAAGCAGAATCTTTTTTAAAGAAAACAGCGGTTGAGCCGGCTCTTGTTATCACCGACAGCTCTATATTTTTAGAAGCCAGCAAAATAATACCTGAAACGATACCTCTCACTGGTTTTAGCATTTTACTCGCCAGATACAAAGGGCCTTTTGACGCCTATCTTAATGGAACTCCAAAAATCTCATCGTTAAAAGAAGGCGACATAGTCCTCATACTCGAATCGTGTACGCATCATGTTTCTTGCGAAGATATCGGGAGGGTAAAAATGCCAAACTGGATGGATAAATTTACAGGTAAAAAGCTGAAATATGAAGTGGTTTCAGGTTTAAATCAGCTGCCACGCCCAATAACCGATTATGCGTTGGTGGTTCAATGTGGAGGCTGTATGATAACTCGAAAACAGATGGTAAATCGCTTAAAACCAGCTATTGATGCCGGCATACCTGTAACAAACTACGGAATGGCAATTGCCTACATGCAGGGAGTATATCAGCGTGCTATTTTGCCTTTTATAAAAAAAACCTCTTAACTGAACGGATAGCGCTATCGGATAACTTACTCGCCTATCTTCTCTTTGAATTCTCAAAATCCTTGATCAGCCCCAGGGTGAGCCAGTTTGCAATAGCCTGACGGTTATCCACAATTATTAAGCGCTCCAAGTCTCTTGGGTGATTGATATTCCCCAGTTCAATGTAGGTTGATACCGGTTTTGTATTTTTTAGAGTGTATAATTTTCGTTCAGTTACAGTTCCTTTATATCCACGGTTTGGTTGATGCTGCTTGTATTTATCATGAATGGTTTTTAACAATGTTTCGCCCAACTGTTTTCCCTTGTTGCTACCGGGGTGGTAATAAAAATAGATATCAACCTTCTGATTGGAATAGCGCGAATCTACATGTATCTCAAGTTTACGTTGATACTGGCCAAGATGCTTTTCAAAAAGCTGATTTACTGTTTCCACTTTTTGTTTAAGTCTTTCAACAGCATTCAAAGGGATTTTTTTATTGCCAAGGCACATTTCATCTTTATCGCATTTCAGATACTCTTCATCTCTAATACCATCATCAGGGTCTTGAGTAATAATATAAACAGTGGCGCTATGTTCGATCAGATTCCGCGCCAGGCGCAAACAGACATCGTAAGCATATTCATCTTCGCATAAGGTGTGGCCATTCTTTTTACCCATAGCTCCAGGATCGGGGCCGCCGTGGCCTGAGATAATATAAAACACGGCGCCCTGCAATTTGTCATCCTTGAACTCAACCTTCTCGTACTTCTTCCCAAAAATTGGAAACACACCAATTTGCCTTTCAGTTTCCAACGCGGTAGTATCAACAACAATAGGAAGAAAGTAAGTCTTCCCTTTTAAAAGTTGCAAATCAGGATTAAGCCGGTTTTTGTTGATCTCCAAAAAGGTATTATAATAATCCTTAGGGTCGAGATTGAACCTCCTTAGCAAACTATAAATCCCCTCGCCGCTTTCAGCCTCAACCTTTTGATATTCTTGCGCAAATAAACCTTGTGAAACAAATACTATGGCAAAAAAAATCGAAATTCTAAATATGAAAATCTTACACATCAATCTAATAAATCATTATCAGGCAAAAATAGTATAAGCATGCCAATATTTCTTAACCAATTCGGAAAAGTAATCAACAAAATTTCTTGTTAATAACCCTACGGGCTAAATCATAAAATTAAAATGCACTGCTAAAGAGCATTTTTAAATTAGTTGGCATGGGTGTTTTGTTGCGCTAATAGCATTCGATTTTTTTTTGATACGGTTTTTCAACAAACAAATCCGCACTTACTGAATACACACCATGAATTTTCCTGTTTACTCCACCACCACTTTGCAGCGAGCTACTGCCCAGCCGATGTGGATATAAAGACCGAGACCTTTGCACGATAAATAGTTTGAATTTTATAATCAATTGGAAATCGGTAAAAACAGTTATTAATAGTTACTACAGTAAGGCTTATAATCTTTGTGGCAAAAAAAACTATAGCGGGTTAGTTCTCTTCAAAATGCTACTTCTTTCGATTGAAAACTCCGTGCAAAGCTCCGTGAGACCTTTACCGGCAATAAAGCATTCGGATGTATCAGTGCAAAAAACAACAAACAATAAGGACTTTACACAGCGGCACATTAATGCAAGCAAGCGAAAATGAAAGAAAAACATCAAGAAAAATGGAAAACGAAACGCTAACAAAGTGTAAATACCATAAGGGTTTAGGTGGTTATTCAAGTGCTGAGAATAAATATTTTATCACAACATTAATAAATTAGCATACCTTTGCAATAAAAAATTGCATTATGAAATTGATAATCCAACACACTATTTTAATTTTACTGCTTCTTAGCTCCTTAGTCTCTTTTAGTCAACGCAATGCTGACCTTTTGACAAAACATCGTAAACAGGTCGCTGTAGCAAGTAATAAAAGCGAGGATTCTAAAAATCTGACAGCTAATTTTATAACCCTTGATCGTCTTGGTTCAGCGCCAATGACAGTACAATTCAAGGATGCCTCGGAGGGGCAACCAACCGGCTGGAACTGGAATTTTGGCGATGGGAATTCTGACACCGTAAAAAACCCGCTTCATGTTTATCAGGAACCTGGAAATTACACAGTAAAACTTAGTATCACCAAAGGATCAGAATCTTCATCCCTCACCCGGAACAATTACATTGTCGTAGTTTCTGGAAGCTCCTGCGACACTCTTTATTATCCTCTTGCCGGCGACTATACTCTTTATGTTATCAGCCAAAATGGAAGTGGTTACGTGTCGGGCAACAACTCGTATGGCGACTTAGCCAAAGCAAGTTATTTCCAAAATAATTCTGAGTCAGAAATCAAACTTATTGGTGGAATATTCGATTTTGCAGTAGCTAAACGCTCGATGGCCAGCGATAAACAGATTACTTTCAAAGCATGGGATTGTAATGGCGAAGGGGGATCACCCGGAAAAACACTTGCCGAGAACACCCTTTTCTTATCACATATAGTACAAGAGGTAGGATTTGGCTGGTCCACTCTGCTATTTTTTAACGATCCTCCGGAAATGAACCAACCATTTTTTCTTGGAGTAGAGCTGCCCAAAAATTATGGCGACACTCTTGCACTTTACACCAATTTAGATGGAGACGTTATAGATGGCAATGGATGGGAGCAACATGATAATGGCAACTGGTATCCGTACTCAAATCAGCAGTTTAGCTGGAATATCAATATTGATCATGCCATTTTCCCACTGATGCACTATTCAACAGGAATATCCAACCACATACTCAATACACAATTACTTGTTTACCCGATTCCGGCAAGCGATATGCTTAACATTAGGTTTCTCGATCCTGCCGACACAAATGCCCTTATTTCATTAACAAACCTGACGGGAAAAACTGAATTGCAAATTGTAAACACTGAAAATTCAAACATCAGCTTACCTGTTGATCAATTAAAACCCGGAATTTATTTATTAAGGATAGAGACAAAGAGTTCAATCTCAAATCAAAAAATAATAATCGCGAGATAACTTAATTAAGGGCTTTTTTTATCTTTTTATCTGTAGAAAAATTGATCGGCCGTAGGGTGTGAGCATTTTTCAGTAAATAGGATACTCGTTATCGGCGCTAAAACCAAAACCAACACTTACTCTCTATTTCCTCAAAATTGAAAAGACATCAACTTTGCCATTTTCACAACCTATCTGCATTGCCTCCTGTTTTTGCATAATGTCGCCACCCCATTGGTTATGATCATAAATATGAGGGTGTTGAAACCAATTCTGAACATCCATCCTGATTTCAAATTGAAGGGTGTCCCCTGCCCCAATTTCAAATGAAGAATTTGCAAGCTGTACTTCAAAGTAATTTTGAACAAAACCTATAATTGAATCTACATGAATAACGTTGCCGGCATAAATCTGCCCAATTCCAAGATGAAAATTAAAAGGAAAAACTTGCTGCTCTGGAGTAAGCCATTTGCCGTTTAGCTTCATGTAGTGATATCCTCCGCCAAGCACTTCAGGCCAGAACATATCTCGCTCCGGAGGATTGACAAACATAAGGCTTTTGTTTTTACTTTCTGATATGCCAAAAACAAAAGAGATTTTATCATAACCGCCCGGCTTAATCTTATCAAAGACCTTCCAGCTTTGAGTTTCGAGTAAATCAGTATCAACATAGTGGATATCTTTCCACTCTTCGATTAGCTGATAAGTACCATCGCGGCGATATAATTTTACGTCGGAAATAAAATACTGAATCTCATTAACCATGTATTGATTACCAGCGGCATTGGTATAAATCAATTCATCAAATATCAGAAGATCATCATCAGCGTAATGAGTAAAATGAAATGTGATATGACCCATATCCAATTCGGGGTCATCTTTTGATCCGTTGCACGATACAAGCAATAGGGCGATCAGCAGATAAATGTATTGTCGCATAGCATTAATAAAAAATGATCTCTTATCAATTTAAAACTTTCGTTATCTAAAACTATTGTTTATAAGACTTACAACAAAGCGTTGCAATTAAGAATACTAATAAGGTATCACTCCTGAAACTGTAACATACCTCACTGTGTCGTGCCGTGTGGCAGCTTGTTTAAAAATTTTACCATCTATCAATATCATGATTTTCAAGGCCGAAGCAACATCTTTATAATTTCCTGAAACATACACTATATCTCCTTGTTCAGCAATAAATGAATATTCCCATCTTTCAAGGGCGCTGTTTACTTCAACTCTTTTTTTTACCAGAT
>JAAYWF010000197.1 GCA_012516825.1 Lentimicrobium sp.
CCTCAAAATCATCAGCTAAATAATAATAGTTACCGGGCGACATATTATGATTTACATTTGGACCATAAGTACTCATGCCAAGGTTAGTTTGTACAGCGCTAGCATCTTTTCCTCCTGCCCCACCCCCAGGATGAGTAATAAACGGACCGTTGTTATACAACTCCGAACGCGAAGGATCGCTGGTAATATACGAGGTATAATGTACACTGCCAACAGGCTGTGCAGTTGCTTTAACATTATGAGTATTATCAGAGGCAAGATTTGGATCTCCCTCTAATGTAGTGCGTTGTGCGTATTGCTCGGCTACCCACTCAGGATCAATCTCTATGACAGGTCTGGCTAATGAAGCACGGTTGTCTTTTCCGAGAAAATCAACAACGGCATCAAATTCAATTGGACCATTGCCGTTGTTACTTACAGTAAGAATTTTGGTGGTTATCTGAGGCGGTGAGCTATGAGTCTCATAAAGTGAACCCGGCGTTACTGCTAAGGCGCCATAAACAGGAATATTTACACATATCTCATTGGACTTGGCCGTCTCAAGACCCTCTTCTGATACAACCTCACTTACACTGTAGCAATACTCATTACCCGGAGCAATAGCATCATCAAAATGATAGAGATCATAAATTTCACCTATAACAACATCGTTACGATAAAGCTTAAAGTAACTATCAAAAAAGGTTTTTGCCTTGTTGCTGCCATCCGATTCAACAACAAAATTGCTTTGCCACTGCAAAAAGACTTTTGAGCCTTGCTGCTCAGCAACAAGCAACGTAGGAGGAACAAGTATGGAAACAGTTACAGGGCCGGCAGGCATTGACTCACCCTGATCATATACTGCCGTTACCTTATAGGAATAGGTGCCGGCAGGAAGATCAAAATCAAAATATTCATTACCGGTAACCATATCAAGTAAAGTATTATCGCGATAAACATTATATCCTAACAATGTTGCATCAGCTCCTGCCGGTGCTTGCCATGTTACAACTACGCTATTACCTGTTACGTTTGCTGAAACATTTTGCGGTGGCGCAAGAGTTGTTTGACTGCCAAAGTTGGCGGTATAATCTTCGGTTTCACCATAAGTGAAGTTGGCGCATGGATCGGACGAAGAGCTTTGCCAATTAGCACGTATTCTAATTCGTTTATTTCCGGTATAACTGCCTGCGGGTACAGTAAATGTAGTTGTATAAATTTGATTTGACGAAGAGAGAACAAAGTCGGTAATAAGTCTTTCCGATGGTTCAAATTCTTTGTTATCATTCAGGTCAATCCAAAGCGATGCACGCTGATTACTGTATCCTGTTCTCCATTGAACTGAATATGTTTGACCACCCTCCAAATCGGCAACCATATTGGTATAGTCGCCATATCCATTAGGACTACAGCCATTCCCGGTCATGTTATTAATTTGCTCAAGTGCAAAACCAGTGAATCCGTCTCCCCAGGAACAGCTTGCAGTCGGATAACAATAATCTGGAAAGAGCAACTGAATAGTGGTTTGTTGAGTAACACCGAGATCAGCATTGAGATTTAATGTAAGATCTGCTGTATATCCGGCAGGTATGTTAGCATTGGCAGATACTGTAAATGTACAATTTGAAGTTCCACCGGCATTTATGTTGCCCATATTCTGAGGCTGTGATGTAAGTATAGTAACGTATGGATCGAGAGTGGTAAGCATTCCAACAACGTTATAGGCAGCTGAAGAACCTTGATTTTCTACAGTGATTATCATAGGAGCTGTTTCTCCCGGATCAAGCAGACCATTACCATTGCCACCTTCATCATTGACAACATACTGTTTGAATTTAATATTAGGAGCATGACCAACAATTGAAATATAACTGATCCAGTTATCGGTACCATCGGTAGAATTGAGAGTAAATGATACGGCATGGTTATCCGGAATATTTGGAGAAACAGTAAGTGAAAATGCGTTGTTAACGGTTACTGTACCATTAGGGGCAATATTGCCAAAATATGCATTACCGTTGGTAATTGTAACATATTCATTATTACTGGTCATTGTCGTAGAGACATTATTTGCAACAGCAACACCAACGTTTTTCATAGTCATATGAAGCATGACACTCTCGCCGTAATCCATCAATCCATTATTGTTACCCGATGCATCGTTGATAACATAAGAATCACCTACTACATATGGGCCTGTTGGAGGAATAACATCTACATTGGATTCGTAGCGATAGTAGTTTTGTTTTGTTACAGTAATTACCATAGTATTAGGCGGTAATTGTGGCTCGATAGTAAAATTTGTCGTACCGCCATTACTCATGGCTGTTCCGATAATTTCTCCGTTTACTGTTAATGAAATAAAAGCTCCTGCAGGAGCAATTACGCTAAATGAAGATTCGCCGCTGTAAATAATGGGATTGTGAGTAACAGCTAAATTTTGTGGAACTTCGGTAAACACTTGAAGAAAAGCGCCGCCATGTGCATGGAATAAGTTGTAAGTAACCTCTTTGCTACCACTATTATATGGCCACTGCGACGATTGTAGGAATATTTTACCCGCTGCTTGTCCAAATGCCGGAAGGAAGCCTCTCATGGGAATATTATTTCCATAGTCAGGCATAAACTCAGGATACATATTATCTATCATCCCCCAAACAAAAGCATCATTAACAAAAGAATAAGATACTTCAGAGGCGGCAATTAATCCCAAAGCTCCTGCATTTTGCCCACCATAAGTATGACGATGGAATTTCTCAGTGAAACATTCGGTTGACATATTATATTTCCCTGTCAAACAGTTGATAGAAAATACGTAAAC
>JAAYWF010000198.1 GCA_012516825.1 Lentimicrobium sp.
AGACACCGCCTTGTAATCTTTGGAATTTTATAGATGAACCAGAACCGAAAAGTAATTTTAACCGCGAATAGTTCAACTTTGTTTAGCAAACATGCACGATTATTAAAACATACGTCATTTACATTCTGCAATATCCTCGACATATCAAATATACGGATATCTGAAAAAAATCGTTTTCAAAGCTGACTCATTGATCAATTAAATACTGTTTCGAAATATTAGCAAAACAAATGAGAAAAAAAAAGATAGCAGTTATTGCCGGTGGCGACTCAGGCGAGTTCGGAATCTCGATGAATAGTGGAAGAATGGTGGCATCCATTTTAGATAATAATCTTTACGATGTTTATCTGATCAAGATCAAAGGAAAAGAGTGGAATTACGAAAAAGAAAACCAGACGTTCGCCATTGACAAAAACGATTTCAGTTTACTTATTAACGAAAATCGTATTCACTTCGATTGTGTTTTTTGTGCCATACACGGTTCGCCCGGCGAAAACGGCAAGATGCCTGCCTATTTTGAAATGCTCAACATACCATATACTTCGAGCAACAGCTTAACTTCAGCCATCACTTTTAACAAACACATTTGCAACACCATTGTTAGCAGCCTCAACATCGTTAATGTTGCCAAATCCCTGCATTTTTTCGACTATGAAAAGATAGATACCGATGCCATACTGAACTATCTTGATCTCCCTCTCTTTGTAAAACCCAATTCGGGCGGCTCAAGTGTAGGGATTAGCAAAGTAAAACAACCCGATAGCCTTTTAACTGCTATAAAAATGGCATTTATCGAGGATTCGGAAATACTTGTTGAGGAATTTGTAGAGGGACGCGAACTTACATGCGGCGTAATGGAAACAACAGGCAAGCTATATGTGTTTCCGGTATGTGAGGTAAAAAGCAAAAATGAGTATTTCGATTTCGAATCAAAATATGATCCTTTATTAGCTGACGAGATTATTCCGGCTCCTATATCTGAATCGTTAGACGTAAATATCAAAAAAATATCGGCATACCTTTACAAGAAGTTAAATTGTGCCGGAGTAGTAAGATTCGATTATATCTACTCATCAAAAAGAAGAAAACTCTTTTTCCTTGAAGTAAATACCGTACCTGGAATGACCGGCGAAAGCATCGTTCCAAAAATGGCAATGGAGATGGGTATTGAGTTGCCTAACCTCTACAAAATGATGATCGAAGATGCTTTAGAGCGAAAAAGCCAATTGGAAAAATGAAAAAGATTGCGTTTAAAACTTTAGGCTGCCGGTTAAATCAATATGAGACTGACGCATTAGTTTCGCAATTCGCAACTAACGGCTACGAGATTGTTGACTTTTCTAAAAATGCCGATATAGTAGTTATTAACACTTGTACTGTAACCGATCAGAGCGACCAAAAGTCGAACCAGATGATCCGACAGGCTACACGCCGCCATCCGGGGGCAATGATAATTGTAACCGGCTGTATGGTGAATAATTATCGGCAAAGGTTAAAAAACGACCCCGACAATCTAACATGGTTTGTTGATAATGAGCATAAAAGCGACATCTTCTCCTTGGTTGACGGACATTACAACGGAGAGATCATACACCCTGAGCAAGGAAATTCAGGGCTTTTCGGCTATCCGCCCGCCAGCAAAACGCTACATACCCGAAGTTGGATAAAAATACAGGATGGCTGCGACAACTTCTGCGCCTTCTGCATCGTCCCCAAAGTGAGGGGAAGAGCTGTAAGCAGGCCTTATGAGGATATACTCGATAACATAAAACAAGTAGTTGGTTTTGGGTTTAAGGAGGTTGTCCTCACTGGAGTTAATATTGCAAGATACTCATACGACAATGTGGATTTTGAAAACCTGATAGAAAAGGTACTAAATCTGCATGAGGACTTTAGGCTAAGGATAGGCTCAATTGAGCCGGACGGCTTTGGCGACAAACTGATCAGCCTCTTTGAGCATCCAAAGCTTACCCCACATTTGCATCTTTGCCTCCAAAGCGGCTCCGATGAGATACTGTTGAAAATGCGCAGGATGTACGCCGTTACCGACTTCTTGAATATTGTGGATAAAATAAGAAAACGATACCCCTTGTTTAACTTCACTACCGATCTTATTGTAGGATTTCCTTCAGAAACGGAGGATGATTTTAACAAAACGATTGAGGTGTGCCGCCAGATAGGCTTTGGCCATATTCATACTTTTAAATATTCAGTGCGTAAAGGGACGCGTGCTGAAAGAATGCCCGATCAGATAGCAGAAAATGTAAAAGTGGAGAGAAGCGAAAAAATCAGGGATTTATCGGTGGAGTTGAAGCATAACTACCGAAAACAATGGTTAGGTAAAACACAAAATGTATTGGTAGAAAAAAATCTTTTTGGAACTTCATACGGTTATGGGGAAAACTATTTACCTGTGAAGTTTAAGGATCGTGGACGGCTAACCAACAACTTTGCTGCTGTGAAAATTACCAACATTGAACCTAACGGCGATGAGCCGGCTCTGATTGGCATAAAAACCGATTTCTGATACTATAATCTTTTGTCTTTGTGCCTCTCTACTACCCTACTGCAAACTCCGTAAAACTTTGTAAAAAAAAGTTGCACAGAGTTGCACAGAGTACACACAGAGGAACACAGAGGAAATAAATACTCTGTGAAACTACTTGAAAAACACCGTAAAACTCTGTGTAACTAAAAAAAGTGTCTCAGAAGAACGCCGAGAAAAAAAACTCTGTGTAACTAAAAAAGCAGCAAGAGATACTACCTGATCAT
>JAAYWF010000199.1 GCA_012516825.1 Lentimicrobium sp.
AAGCTTTCTTCTTATTAATTCAGATTTAAGAAAAAACCCATATTCTTTACATTTTTTTGAGTTTGCCGAATGAATGAAGATTTAGATAAAATTAGTACAACAAAAAAATAATCAGATTTCAGGTGATCACAATATTTCAATAGAGTCAATATTATCTAAATTTAATGACTGAAGTAGAACTTAAAATAATTAAAAGCTGTATCAGGGATAAACGAAGCCCCCAAAACAAATTGTACTGCAAATATGCGCCCTCGTTATTGGCATTTTATCAAAATTATCTTTTAACGAAAGCTCTGCATATCGCAAAGCCTTTTATAAATGCCGTTTTGGGCGATAAGTTGCGAGTGCGAACCTCTTTCCACTATCTCTCCCTTATCCAGAACAATGATCTCGTCAGCATACTGAATAGTTGAAAGCCGGTGAGCAATAACTACTGAAGTTCTGTTTTTCATTAGTTTCAGCAAAGCGTCTTGAACAAGTCTTTCCGATTCGGTGTCAAGCGCCGAAGTAGCTTCATCGAGTATCATGATTGGTGGGTTTTTCAATACAGCACGTGCTATACTGATGCGTTGGCGTTGGCCGCCTGAAAGTTTTACGCCTCTATCTCCAATATTTGTCTGATACTGCTCAGGCATCTTTTCTATAAACTCGTGTGCGTTGGCAATTTTAGCAGCAGTTATCACATCCTCTTCACTCGCAACGGGTAACCCAAAGGCTATATTATTGAAAACAGTATCGTTAAACAAGATAGTCTCCTGAGTAACAATCCCCATCAGATCGCGCAAATGATCAATTTTTAAATCTTTTATAGAGATATCGTCTATGACTATCTCCCCCTCTGTACAATCATAAAATCTCGGCAGCAAATCAACCATTGTAGATTTTCCACTTCCCGATGCTCCCACAAGCGCAATCATTTTTCCTTTCTCGATTCTCAGGTTGATATTATTTAAAACAGGCTCCAGTTGATAGGCAAATGAGACATTTTTATATTCAATATGATCATTAAACTTGTTTATTGGCAAAGCGTCAGGTTTTTCCAGAATAACCTCTTCGGCAGTAATAATCTCATCAATTCTTTCGGCAGAAGCAACTCCTTTCTGAACATTATAATAAGCCACAGTAAAAGCCTTTACCGGCACTATCAACTGAGAAAAAACGGCTATATAAAAAATAAAAACCGAAGGGTCGAGTGTTGAATTTTCGCTTAAGACCAATTGCCCTCCAAACCATAGGACCATCACTAAAACAATCGTGCTGAGAAACTCGCTTAATGGCGAAGCAATATCTCTTTTACGGTACAACCGATTCATAATCCTTGTCAACTCGGTGTTTTGCTTTATAAACTTTTCGTCGGCTGCCTCTATGGCATTAAAACCTTTTATGATCCTTAACCCTGAGATAGTCTCTTCTACGATAGATAAAATAACTCCTAACTTCTTTTGCCCTTTCGTTGAGGTACGTTTGAGACTTTTTCCAATCCGTGCGATTAAAAAAGCAGTGATCGGTAATAATAATGCCACAAAAACGGTGAGCATCGGACTTATAATAATTAGTGCAACGAGAAAAAAGATGATAGAGATCGGCTCGCGAAAGAGCATTTCAAGCGATTGCATTATTGACCACTCCACATTGCTTACATCATTTGTAATCCTCGACATAATATCGCCCTTGCGCTGCTCGGAAAAATATGCAAGTGGCAAAATAAGGATCCGGCGATATATTTGATTACGAACATCCTGCACAACACCATTCCTAAGAGGCGCTAAATAAAACATTGCAAGGTATCGAAACAGGTTTTTTATAAAAAACATTACAACAACAATAACCGAGATGAAAAGCAGCGCTTCAACAGGGCCTTTGCTTAATATTATCCCACTAATAATATAGTTGAAATATGCTAAAATGGAGTCGGTATTAAAAGCAAACGCCGGGGCTTCATGTATCAACTGCGTTTGATCAAAAAGCAACTGAAGAAAAGGAATTATCATGGTGAGCGAAAACAAGCTGAAAATAACCGACAGGATATTAAAAATGATATTAAGAGCAGCATAGCCCCAGTACTTCCCGATGTATTTAAAAAGCAAAAACGGCCTCTTCATGTGATAGAGATTTTGAAGTGCAAGTTTACAAATATTAAACCTATCAAAGACAAAATAATCATATACGGAAAAAAATATCACTAAAAAAAACTAAAATTAATGCTTAATTCCGGCTTTTATTCATACAAACCGGTAAAGTGAATTACAAACAAATGAGATATTTTTTTAATACTTTTGCACTATGGAAACAAAACGTCAATTACGAGTATCAAAATTGTTACAACGTGAGCTAAGCTCAATTTTTCAGCGCGATGCCAAGGATAAGTATGGCTCGGGGATGATTACAGTAACCAAAGTAAATATTACCAAAGACCTTTCTATCGCAAGGGTTTATCTCAGCCTGTTTGCAACAAAAGATAAGGCAGCACTTCTCGAATCCATTGTACAACGAACTCCTGAAATTCGTTTTACCCTCGGACGTGCTGTAAAAGACCAGTTAAGGCAAATCCCTTCACTCGAATTTTATGAAGACGATTCGCTCGACTACATCGAAAACATTGAGCAGCTTCTTCTTCCCTAATTCAGGAAACAGATGCAATACGATCCAATAAAGAGGGTTTTAGGGAATATTTTCAACCACTCAACATGGAGCCGTAAGCTCTTTTACCAACTCCTCGATCTTCTTCTATTGCGAACATGGCATATAAAAAAAGCCATCAGAAAATGGTTGAGAACAATTGATGGCGCAGCCTCTATTCTTGACGCCGGATCGGGATTCGGACAATATAGTTACTTCCTTGCCCGAAAAAACCCGTCATGGCAGATTCTGGGTGTTGATGTTAAAGAAGAACAAATTGAAGACTGCCAACACTTTTTTAAAAAAGCAGGATTGACTAACGCTAACTTCCTTTTGGCCGATCTCACAAAGTTCATTCATCAGGAAAGCTACGATTTAATTTTATCGGTTGATGTGATGGAGCATATTGAAGAAGATGGCAAGGTCTTTAGTAATTTTTATCAATCTCTCAAAAAAAATGGCCTGCTACTCATCTCCACACCTTCTGACAAGGGAGGCTCTGATGTGCATCATACTAATGAGAAGCATGATCAAAAAATCTCTTTCATTGACGAACACGTAAGGGATGGATATAGCGTTGAAGAGATAACCACTAAACTTAAGAATGCCGGTTTTTCAAAAGTTGATGTGGCATACTCCTATGGCTGGCCAGGAAAAATTTCATGGAAACTATCTATGAAATACCCTATTTCATTATTAAATGTTTCGAAACTATTTTTCATCATTTTACCCATTTATTATCTTGCAATCTATTGGTTTGCGCTACTGATGAATCTGCTAGATATCAATCTCAACCACAATACCGGCACTGGTTTAATTGTTAAAGCTCAGAGATAATAATCTAACTTAAAAAACATTCTTTTTTATCAAAACTTTTCCCTTTTATATTGCCCGTCGTTATTTATTTGCTAAGAAATCGCATAATATAATAAATGTAATCTCTGCAATATCGGTAGGCGGGGTTACAGTGGGCGCTATGGCTTTGATAATTGTACTTTCGGTATTTAATGGTTTTGAAACACTTGTTATCTCGTTGTTCAACTCGTTCAATCCTGATTTAGAAATCAAAGTAAAAAAAGGCAAAACTTTTTCAATGTCAACATTTCCGGCTGAGGAAGTAATTAAGCTTGCCGGCGTAAAAGCTTTAACTGAGGTAGTGGAAGAAAATGCCTTGCTCAAATACCGAAACAATCAATTTCTTGCGACTGTTAAAGGAGTGAGCGATAATATTGTAAACACCAGTGGGTTAGATACGATGCTCATCGAAGGAAGGTTTACTTTACACGAGATGGATCAACCCAGGATAATCCTCGGAGCCGGCGTTGCCTATTACCTCAATGCAAGTCTCAACGACCTGCTTTATCCAATAACCGTTTATCTGCCACGACGCGAAGCCAATATTGGAGCCTCGATAGAAAAAGCATTCAACAGTGAAAATATATTCCCCTCCGCCGTATTCTCCATACAACAGGATTTTGATACAAAATATACCATTGTGCCTATTGAGTTTGCAAGAGAGCTTTTGGATTATGAAGACGAGGTTACTTCAATTGAATTATCACTGAATAAGAGTGCAAATGTTGAAAAAGTAAAAAAGGAAATAATTCAGCTTATCGGTAATGATTATGAAGTACGAAACCGGTTTGAGCAACAAGTGTTGCTTTACCGAATCATGAAGTCTGAAAAATGGTCTATCTTTTTGATCCTCAGCTTTATACTTGTCATCGCCGCTTTCAATGTAATAAGTTCGCTTACTATGCTCATTCTTGATAAAAAAGATGACGTCCGAACTTTACATAACCTCGGCGCTACCGACCAACTCATAAAACGAATATTTATGCTCGAAGGGATGATGATTTCTATCGGTGGCGCTGTACTTGGGCTGATTTTAGGAGGGTTTATCAGTTGGCTACAGCAAGAATTCGGCCTTATTTCATTGGGAGACGGCTCAGGCTCTTTTGTAGTGGATGCTTATCCGGTGAAACTGCTGGCTAAAGACTTCTTAATTGTCTTCCTTGTAGTGTTGGCAATAGGATTCCTTGTAGCATGGTATCCGGTAAAACAAATATCAAAAAAATATCTCTCACCAAAAAGCGATTATACCAAACAATAAATATATCAAGCAACCTTATCAGACTCATCACCCTTTTAAAGCAATTGTGTTTTAATTTTGTGATTAATTTTTTGAATTCATATTTTATATTTTTTTTACCTTTGCCTTTTTCATTAAAGACTCAAAACCAGAGCTACTCAATTTGTGAGGAGAATGATGATTTATAACTCATATCGCAGCCTTCTTTCCG
>JAAYWF010000001.1 GCA_012516825.1 Lentimicrobium sp.
GCTAAAATTAGTTGCCCGTCTAATTGTTCAAAAATCACAGCCGATTCAATAGCTGCGTTAGTAAGAACCGGAAGATAATTAATACCCTTATTAAGATTTATGGTTTTGTCAACAACCTCTAATCCTTTGAAATTTACAAAATCATTCTCCGTCATTTTCAACTTATATCCAATGTAAGGATTCCATGTTTTTAATGTATTAATATTTTGACCTGGCCAAAAAATACCGGCATTATTAAGCATTATTACCATATTTCCTGCAAGTGTCTGTTTTGCGAAAATGACTGTAAGATCGTTATCCTCCGGAACCAAGTATGAAGATATCATTGACCAGCCTACTTTAAGTTCGACCAATTGTCCGATCTCCTCCAAAACCACTGTTACAGTTACGTCTTGATCAATAATTTCCACTTGTCCGGTTTGTGTGATAAAGCCATCAAGTTCAACAGTGTAATCATAATCTCCCGGCGAAAGACCGGCAAACTGATAATCTCCCGCTACGTTGGTTACCCCATTAAAAGTTATTACAGCATCCCCAATGGGATTATTTTCCTCATCCAATACTATGAAAGTTACTTTTAAGTCCCATGGTTGAACATCAACCGTAACTGTATAAACTGCAACATCGCCATGTGGAGTGGTAACATTATACTCTACCGGTAAACGAAAATCAGTAGGTTGGCCGCCTGTAGGATCGGTTATTATTCCTAATTCAACCACAATTTCCGGCACGAGTACAGTAACATCCGTACCGGGAGGTAAAGTGGCATTAATAGTATGGGTGTCATGGTTAATATCGGCATAAACATCCAAAGTCAATTGTGGATTTTCCGAAGCTGAAAACAAAAATGTCAATATTTTAGGTTCAAGGGTTTTTATCGGCATATAAGTTACAAGTCCGAGGGTAGCATCATCAGGTTTATGAAAGATATAATCTTCAGCCACATTGGGATCATTCGTTCCCCAGTAATTACCTATTGCAGTAACATTCAACGGGGTATTGTTATATAATGCATAAGTAATACCGCTATTTCCATTTTCATAAAATACGTTTTCACCCGGATCATCTTCTGTTCCAAATTGGGGATTGGCATTCCCCTGAATAGTAGCGCCCCATAAGTTACCCTTAATAACATTTCGTTTAACAATAGCAGTATTACCCTCTCCGCTTGTCAGAAAGTTTACACCGCTGCCACCCAAAGCGGGTGAATTTTCAATATTGTTATCAATAAAATAATTATCTACAATATGTCCGAAAATATTAACACCTATCTGTGTATAGCCAAAACGGTTGTTAATGACATAATTATCACGTACCACGACTTTCGTGCTACCGATAGCCATCAAATTGCTAATACCTATTCCGCCTGCCCTGGTGTAGAATCCTTCGATGTAATTTCCAACTATATAGATGCTATCGGCAGCGCCCGGCCCTAAATTGATTTGAGGACGGTTACTGTTGTCGGTGGTATTATGAATAAAAACATTATACATAATACGAGGCGAGCCGTTAACATTAGCGCCTGAACCTATAGCAGCACGAGCATTTTCTATAAAACTGCAATAGCGAATAATCGGGCTGCACGAACTATAGGTAATCACAGCAGAAACATTGGAAGAGCCATTTTTTCGAAAAGTACAGTACTCAAAAAGCGCTTCTGTACCGATGAGTTGTATTCCACCGCCATAAGTAAAAATGGTATTGCGAAATACATTGGAAGGAGAATCGTCAAAGCGGAAGCCTTTATAATTTTTGGAAGACGAAGTGGTATCAATGGCTGTAAAATGAACATAACCACTTTCAGGATCTGAGATAATGGTTCCATAAATTTGAGGTCTGATTCCTGAAGCAATTCGTACGATAGCCTCCTGATCAATGCGCAATGTATCCGTTGCAGATAGTGTAAATGCACTATTGATCTGATAGGCGCCGTCAACAAAGGTTACTACACCACTTGAGGTATTCACTAATTCATCAAGAGTGAGATTCAAGTTATTACCTGGGGTGATGTATTGAGCGCTGCTGATAAATGGAAAAACAATCAAAGCAGCAATTACTAAAAAAAAGTAAACGTTTCGCATATTTTTTGGTTTTTAAATTTACTACAAATATAAATATAAACTTTTGATTCACACAATTACAGGAACAAATAAAAAAGAGCGCTTTAAAAATCAAATAATCCAAAAAAAAACATATTTTAGCCTTAATTTTTCAAAAGCTAAATTTGCAATTTCTAAAACAACCATTAATAATGAAGTCTAAATTCTATTTATTTACGCTGATCTACTTATTTTTCAGCATGTTGGCTATTAATACACATTTGCAGGCAGGTTTTAACAACAAAGATATTTTCATCACGGAAATATCAAATCAGATTGTAAATTTCACTGCAACCGCCACCATTATACCCGTTGGCAACAATGTAACTTTTACCGACCAATCCACCGGAGAGCCGTTATCGTGGAGTTGGTCATTTCCGGGGGGGATACCTAATTCCTATACTGGAAAAATTCCCCCTCCAATAACTTACAATACCGTAGGAGCGTATGATGTAATCCTTACTGTTACGTATCCCGATAATGTTATTGTTTCAGAGACAAAAACCAATTTTATTGATGTAAAGAATTATCCAGCCGGTTGGTCATTTACAAAAACTAATTTATCACATCTTATTTCAGTTCCCGTTAGTGTTAACTTCCCTGATACTAGCATGGTATATGGAGATTTTATCGGAGTCTTTTATTTAGATGATGAAAGTGTTGAACAATGTGGTGGCGCAGCAGTATGGGATGAAACCAACAGTAAGGCAGTGATTGCTTATGGCGATGATATTACAACCCAAACCAAAGATGGCTTTGCTGCAGGTGATACTTTATTATGGAAAGTATGGAGCGCCGCCAAAAACGAAATTTGCACCGCAACTGTTGAATATAACACTGCGTTACCACAAAATAACGGATTATTTGCTAACAACGGTTTATCTTCACTTACATCGGTAAGTTTTAAGACCTCGGCTCCATTAAACGTTGTAGCCACAGCATCGCCATCCCCGGTTTGTAATGGCTCTCCTGTTCAACTTGATGTAGATGTCAGTGGAGGATTAGGCGACTATTCTTATCAATGGTCTTCTAATCCGGCAGGTTTTAATTCGAATCAGAAAAATCCGTTAGCATATCCCATTCAGGAAACTATTTACACTGTAATAGTGTCTGATGGATCAAATCAGGATACCAGCTCAGTTACAGTTCAGGTGGTGCAAAAGCCGGTAGCTTATTTGGAGTCAGATATTACAATCTGTGCCGGAGAACAAGTTCAACTGACAGGATCAGTAGATTTAAATTGTGGGTTTCAGTGGATAACCAATGGAGATGGTAGTTTTACTAACCTTGAAATTTTTGATCCGGAATATACACCCGGCATGCAGGATATCCTCAATGGCTCAGTAGAGATTTGCCTGTCTGCACTGCCCTGTACGCCTTGTTCACAACCGGCTAATGCTTGCATTACAATAACTATAATAAACCATGCACAAGTCAACATCATTCCCGATCAGCTAACTGCTTGTCATGGTAAAAATCAAAGTTTTAATGGGCTTGTTCAGGCCACTAATTACTCCTCTATTACATGGTCAACACCCGATGGAGGCGGAAGCTTTTTCCCCAGCCCAAATGTATCACAACCTTTGTATATTCCCGATCCTGAAATTGACTATCCTCAAGGTTGTATTCATTTCAACGTAGTTGTACAACCCATAAGTCCTTGTGTATTAAGCGATCAGGACGAAGTTACACTATGTTTTCAAGAACTGCCTACAGTGAGTTTACCAGATGATACCACTATCTGTTTTGATGATGTATTGATGCTCGACGCTACTATTGCCAATTATTCCAACTTTCAATGGACTACGAGTGGCGATGGTGTTTTCAGCGACATAAATGATATTAATGGAACTTACACGCCGGGAGTTGAAGATGCTTTGATAGGTGAAGTGGAAATCTGTTTAGTCGCCAATTCAATTTCTCCTTGTACAAGTCAGGTTTCAAATTGCATGTATATTACAATTCAAAGCACTCCAAGTATTGTTATACCCGATCAGATAACAATTTGCAAAGATCAGTTCCTGAACCTATTTGAATATTCGGAGATATCAAATTTCGATTCGTTGCTTTGGAGTACTAATGGTGACGGAGTTTTTATTCCTTCTGCAAATATTGTTGATCCTATTTATCAACCAGGGGCTGATGATCTGGAAAATGGATGTGTTGAACTTTCGGTAATTGCTTATCCTATTGAACCTTGCACAAACCCTGTACAAAATCAATTTTTATTATGCTTTCAGCAATTTCCTGAAGTTTATGCTGGCATGAATACGACAGTTTGCTCAACTGATCAGGTTTTGTTAATTCCTGAAGCCTTTAACAATTGCGGCAGTTACTGGGAAACATCTGGCGATGGTACTTTTCTGACAACTGATAGCCTCAACTATGTTTATATTCCGGGCGAAATAGATCTTTTAAATGGTATGGTAGAATTATGCTATTTCGCACTACCTTGCGCACCATGTACCGATACAGCCTATGACTGCCTTACTGTAACCTTTATAAATTTACCATCAGTAAACATTATTCCAGATCAATCCATGGTATGCTATAACGAAAATTTTAGTTTCGAAGGATTAGTGGATGCTGAAAATTACAATGAAATAATTTGGGGGACTACAAATGGCGGAGGATATTTTATATTTGACAATATTTTAGAGCCGGTTTATGTTCCAAGCCCTACTGTTGACTATCCACAAGAATGTATTGAGATTTGGGTGAAAGTAGAACCAATTGGTCCTTGTACTATCACCAGTACCGATAATTTTTCTTTATGTTTCCAGCCCTCTCCCGAAGTATCTTTAGGTAGTGATATGTCGCTCTGTCAGGAAGACGATATAATACTTACACCAAATACGCAATGGGGTTGTAGCTTTTCTTGGGAAACCTCCGGCGATGGCTATTTTGATAATCCATCGGAAATGAATGTCCAATATTTCCCTGATCAAAATGATATTTCAAATGGGTATGTAGAGCTATGTCTCACAGTAACCGGATGCCAGCCCTGCACAAATACTGTTACTGATTGCATTATGATAAACATTGGAAAATCTCAGTCTATTAGCCTGCTTTCTGGATGGAGTGGAATTTCAGGATATATCGAACCCTTTAATAACAATATCGAACTTGTGATGACACAAGCTCTTGAAGCGCTTGTAATCATTTATAATTTTGAAAATGAAATTTTTAGCCCATTATTAAATATTAACACACTCAATGCATGGGATCCCTATTCGGGATATGTAATAAAGGTAAATGAGAATGCGGAGATCAGTTTGTGCGGGACCGATATTGAGAACCCAACATTTCAGCTTAATGAGGGTTGGAACTTACTCCCGGTATTTAGTAATACCGAAGTGGCTATCAATGATCTTTTTGCGCCATTTTCCGAAAATCTGATAATGATTAAAGAGGTGGCAGGTACAAGTCTATTTTATCCTCAATTCGATATTTTTACTTTAACAACCCTAAGCCCAGGCAAAGCTTACTTTGTAAAAGTTATCCAACCGTTTACAATAACCTATTGATATTGGTGTAATGCAGCAATATATAGTAAGGAAAGGTTAATGCAAAACAAAAACAGGCTTGTAATTTTTTAAAATACAATTCTGCATCTTTTTACACATTAAACCGTATATGTAAAATATCTCCATCCTGTACGATGTAGTTTTTACCTTCAACGCGAAATTTTCCTGCCTCTTTAACGGCATGTTCCGAACCGTAATGGATCAGATCTTCATATTTAATAACCTCAGCACGAATAAAACCGCGTTCCATATCGCTATGAATAGCGCCCGCCGATTGATGAGCTGTAGAGCCTTTGCGAATTGTCCAGGCTCGAACCTCTTTTGGCCCGGCAGTAAAAAAATATTGCAAATCAAGCATATCAAAAGCATTTCGGATCATTTTATTTACTCCCGGCTCAGTTAATCCGGCATCAGTAAGAAACTCCATTCGTTCGGCCTGATCGTCAAATTCGGCAATTTCCGACTCCAACTTTCCGGCAATCACTAACAAGTGGGCATTTGAGCCTTCAAGGGCTTTAATAACATTATTAGAATACTTATTACCTGTAGTTGCATAAGCTTCGTCAACATTACACACATACATTATCGGTTTATCAGTAAGCAAATACATGTCGCCAATTATTAGTGATCTGTCGGGTTCAGGAAGTTCAAAATCACGAACATTTTGAAAATTTTCGATGTGCTCAACCAACTTTTCAAGAATACCTACCTGCCTTTTAGGCTCTTTATCTCCCGATTTTGCCATCTTTTCCAATCTTTGGATTTTACGCTGAACAAGGTCAAGATCGCGAACCTGCAATTCCAGATCAACAATTTCCATATCCCTCACCGGATCAATTGAACCTTCGATATGAGGCAGCTCCGGATCATCAAAACAGCGTAATACATGAATTATGGCATCAGTCTGTTGTATATCGGCCAGGAATTTATTTCCAATACCTTCACCCTGACTAGCGCCTTTTGCAAGGCCTGGTATATCAACAATTTCAAAGGTTGCCGGCACAATACGCGCTGATTTAATCAAGGAATTAATCTTTTCGAGCCGTTCATCAGGCACATCAATTACACCGATATTGGATTTACTGGTACTAAAAGCAAAATTTGAAGTCTCAGCTTTAGTCTTAGATATGCAATTAAAAATTACCGTTTTACCAACATTGGTAATACCAATAATGCCACACTTAAGTCCCATTATATTTGGTTTTTCATGTTTTAAAAAGCAAAATTAATATAAATGTAAACTTAGTACAAAGGCTAAAACCTGATGAAAACATAAAATAATCAAGAACAATATTAAGAATTACCTCCTTGGTCAACGATTTTTACTTTTTAAAATCTTGTTTTAACCAAAAATAATCTACTTCTCCGGAAAAAGTCTAAACTTTAAATATTTAATGCTCTCCCCCTTTTCCCTAAATTTTTCTTCGTAAAAGGTATAAATGGAAGCGGCGTTACTATCAACAGGATTGTTGTCTAAATTATAAGTATGAGAGAGTAGTTTAAGGTTTTGTTCGACAATAGTGCTAAGGGTATAATCAAAAAAAGAAGTATTGTCAGTTTTTAAATGGACTATCGTATTTTTTTTGGCTATCTGCCTGTAACGATTTAGGAATTGAGGTGAGGTAAGTCGTTTTTTCGATTTTGGTTTCTGTGGGAAGGGATCAGGAAAAGTAATCCATATTTCGCTAACCTCTTGCTTGCCGAAGACAAATTCAATCAACTCAATTTGTGTACGCACATAAGCTACATTGGTCATCGAAGCTTCAAAAGATGTCTTTGCTCCTCTCCACATTCGGGCGCCCTTTATGTCAATGCCGATAAAATTTTTATCAGGATAACGAGAAGCTAATCCGGTAGTAAACTCCCCTTTTCCACACCCTAACTCAAGAACAATTGGAGCATTGTTCTTAAAAAAATCTTTATTCCATCTTCCTTTTAGAAAAAAAGCGGTTTTTAAAGTTTTATAATCAGGCTGAAAAAAATGCGGGAATGTTGCATTTTCGGCAAAGTGTTGCAATTTTCGCTTGGTCACATCTACAAAATAATTCCGGATAAATGACAATGGATCACTAAAGGCGTAATAACCAAATACTTGGGTTGTATTTTTCGCGCACTTTAGCCAATTCTTCTATTGCATCCTCTTTTCGGAAAAAAGCAGCAATACTCACTCTATAAAAACCATTATCGGCTTGCCCGATGATTTTAGGAGTATAACCCTCTTTTGCAAACATATTGATCAGATTATCAGCATTTTCGGTTTTTTCAAATGATCCTGCAATGAGATAATACATCCGTTGAGTGGCTACTTCAGTATTAACAACTAAAGGTTCTTTCTCAGTTTCAGCCAATGGTTGAGCTTCAGGTTGCCAAGATAAATTTTCGGATGTGGTTTTCGGGGCTTCATAAGTCAAATTTGATTCTAAAGATTCATCTTCTATTACAGCATCTGTAATGTTTTCATCTATTTGAGAATTAGGAATAGATTGATCTTTTAAAGAAGCGCTCTCTTTTGATTTTTCAGCGCTGGGATTCTGTTTATTAATTATTCTGAAATGTGGGATAAGGCTTGTTTGACTACTTGCAAAATCTTCAAAGCTGTTGAAGTTAAGCATTATCAAGCCAATAAATAGTATGGCTGCCGCAATACCTGACGACCAATAGGCGGCTGATTGTAATGCTTTATTTACACCAACAGGTTGTTTGCGTGGCAACTGGTGTTTTTCAGATATCGTAATCGAGCTTTTTATATTTCCCTGAACAGGCGGTGAAATGAAAACGCCAAGCCCAAATGAGTCGTTCAGATAGTTTATTTTATAATCCTGTTTAAACTGAATATTGATTTCATCATCAAGATAAAGTTCCCCTATATTTTCCAAAACTATCTTTTCACCAGCTTCTAATTTGTTTGTAATTTCCAAAGAAAAATCTTCAATAAGCTTCAAAACCAGTTCGTAAGGTATCTTTTCAGAGATTGCAATATGACTTGCCAGAAGGCCGTCATTAGTTTTAAGCTCTTTATTAAAAAGTATCTTTTTATATGGAGGATGAAACGAATTTTGCAATGTGTTTATCCGGGCAGAGTGGTAATTTGCAACAAAACCTCCGAAGCCGGGTATGATAACACAATCGTGATCGTATAACAACTCGCTGATGTATTTATGAATTTCCATTGCTTGAAATGCTTTTTTTTGATGGGCTAAGGTATAAAAAAAATACTATTTATTGCGAAATGTTTTGATAACTTTTTGCAAATCTTCAGGTGTGTCAATACTAATTCCCTCAAAATCACTTACTGTTGAGAAAATTGAAAATCCATTTTCGAGCCACCTGAGTTGTTCAAGAGATTCAGCTTTTTCAAGATAAGATTCAGAAAGTGAGTTTATTTTTTTCAAAATCTCTGTTCTGTAACCATAAATTCCGATATGTTTATAAAAAATCCCTTTCTGTATCCATTTGTCTTGAGGCACACCCCGAAAAAATGGAACCGGCGATCGGCTGAAATAGATGACCTTATTACCCTTTGCAATAATCGCTTTTACAACGTTGGGATTAAAGATTTCTTCGGTTTTAGAAATCTTTTTTACAAGGGTAGCTATTTCAGTTTTCTCATCTTCAAATAGTTTTACTACCTTATTTATTTGCTGCGGGTCAATAAATGGCTCATCACCCTGAATATTAATAACCAGATCAAAATTATAGTTAAATTGTTTCTCTACCACTTCCAGGCATCGCGATGTTCCACTATTATGAGAGTTAGAAGTCATTGTTACTTCTCCTCCAAACTGGTTTACATGATCAAAGATTTGTTGATTATCTGTTGCAACGATAACATGGTCAAGTGTTTCAGCTTTTAAAGCCTGTTCATAAACCCTTTGTATCATTGATTTTCCAAAAATGTCAACAAGCGGTTTACCAGGGAACCTTGTAGATGCATATCTTGCCGGAATTATACCAATAGTTTTCATTTTATTTATTTTTTTGTCCGAACTCCATAAGATAAGCCTTTATGAAGCCCTCTAATTCACCATCCATAACAGCTTGCACATTGCTTGTTTCAAAACCGGTACGCAGGTCTTTCACCATTTTATATGGGTGCATCACATACGAACGTATTTGAGACCCAAAGTTGATTCTCGTTTTATTACCCTCTATTTCGTCTTGTATTTCCTGTCGCTTACGCAATTCCAATTCATACAATTGCGATTTTAACATACGCAAGGCTTTCTCGCGGTTTAGCCCTTGTGAGCGTGTTTCCTGACATTCTACAATTATCCCAGTTGGTGCATGACGCAATCGAACTGCTGTCTCCACCTTATTTACATTTTGGCCGCCAGGCCCGCTCGATCTGAAAGTATCCCAACTAATATCTGCCGGATTGATGACAATTTCAATTGATTCGTCAATTAAAGGATATGCATAAACTGAGGCAAAGGAAGTATGACGTTTGTTTGCAGCATCATAAGGCGATAACCTAACCAACCGATGGACGCCATTTTCACTTTTTAAATAGCCATATGCAAAATCTCCTTCTATCTCTAGTGTTACCGACTTTATGCCGGCAGTATCACCTGATTGAAAATCCAACTCTTTAACATTGTATTTGTTTAACTCTGCCCAGCGGATATACATCCTCATCAGCATTTCAGCCCAATCTTGACTTTCGGTGCCACCAGCTCCAGAATTAATATTTAGCACAGCACTAAGCCGGTCTTCTTCATCGCTTAACATATTTCGAAATTCAAGATCTTCAACCAGCCCAAGCGTAGTAGTATAAGCCTTGTTAAGTTCCTCTTCAGTAGCTTCCGATTGGTTGAAAAATTCTAAAATCACCGAAAGATCTTCACAAGCATTTTTTACCTCTTCATAAGCTTCAGTCCACGAGCGAATCTCGCTTAATTCTTTCAGTATGGCTTCAGCCTTTTTAGAATCATCCCAAAAATTATCCTGGTGAGTAACCTCCTCTTTCTGACTAATTACTTCATACTTGGTGTCAATGTCAAAGATACCTCCTAAGAGCAGCAACCCGTTTTTCTAACTCTTTGATGTTTTCAGATAAAGTCATTTTATTATCTATTGTTAATGTTTAGTTAAATATGAAAATTTTGTTGGATATAATCCTCCTCGTAACCTTTGGAAATTAAAAACGCAATTATCTTTTGTTTTCTTATCAATGGATTTAAATCAAGTGATTCTTTACTTTTAAATGAAACCAAAACGTTGAAATTTTTCAAATACTTTTCTTCATCAATCTCATTAATTGCTTCGCTAATATACTTTTCAGGAATGTTTCTTTTCATAAGCTCAAGTTCGATCCTCACTTTACCCCATTTATTCTGATTCACTTTACTGGTGGTGTACATTTTTGCAAATCTCTTTTCGGAAAGAAAATTTTCATCTTCTAAATGTTCCAATATCGTTTGTGCCTTTTCCGGTTCTACTCCCCAATTAGCAAGTTTCACCAACAAATCATTTTTACAGCGTTCTTCGGCGGCACAGTACTTTTCGGCCTTTAATACTATTTTTTTTAATTCCGGATCATGCATTTCAAGCAAATTAAAATCCTTTATCCAACAATTGTTCAACTAACTTAGGAACGGCCGATGCTGCTTTGTCCTGTATAAAAGTGAGATTTGATGTTTGACTAAATTTCGGTTCTCCAGGGTCTATCAAATAAATAGGAATATTAGCTTTGGTGTGGTATAATAGTCCTGCTGCCGGATAAACCACTAAAGAAGTTCCGATTACTAAAAGGAGATCAGCGCAGCTAACTATTTCCACAGCTTTTTCGAAGTCATCCACAGGCTCGCCAAACCATACAATGTGCGGGCGCAACTGACTACCCTTTTCGCATTTATCACCCAGCTTAAGCTCCCAGCCATCTATATTATAAATCAAATCAGGATTTATGGTGCTTCGGGCTTTGCGAAGCTCACCATGTAAATGTAAAACCTTTGAAGAACCAGCTCTTTCGTGAAGATCATCAACATTTTGCGTTACTATGTGCAGATCATATTTTTTCTCCAACTTTGTTAATGCGAAATGTGCAGCATTAGGTTCAACTTCAAGCAGTTGTTTACGCCGATCATTATAAAACTCAAGTACTAATTCAGGATTTCTCCTCCATGCGTCTGGTGTAGCCAGATCGGCAAAATGGTGAGTTTTCCATAACCCATCTCCATCTCTAAAGGTTCTGATTCCGCTTTCAGCACTAATACCTGCACCTGTGAGCACAACAATTTTTTCCATCTCTGTTCTTTTATACAAATTACTTTCAAATTATTCGAAACAAATTATCTTCTATCACTTTTTTAATTACAAATAATTGGACTTATCGTTTTACCTAACCGGCAGTCAAGTGTTTATTATTTGATTTAGCAAGAGTTAATATCTTCAGTTTTTTAATAATTTAACATCAATTGGAATCACACCTTTTCAAACAAACATTACTCAATTTTACTCCACGAAGCCCCTTCTTTGGTATCTTTTACCTCAATATTAAGTTTACCCAAATCATCTCTTATTTTATCTGCGGTAGCCCAGTCCTTTTTAAGCTTTGCCTCTTTTCGGATATCGAGTATGGTTTGCATTAGCCCTTCAACTAAATGATGATCGTCTGTTTGGCTCTTATCATCGGTTTTTAGCCCAAGTATTGTAAACACAAAATCGAAATATGTTGTTTGAAGCAGTGCAAGGTCGTCAGCATTTATAGTCTCTTTTCCATCATTAATAGAGTTGATCATTCTAACTGCGTCAAAAAGATGCGCAATTGCTATTGGGCTGTTAAAATCATCATTCATTGCCTGATAGCAAAGGTTTCGCCATGTTTTAATCTCAATTGTAGAACTTTTTGACAGCTTAATAGTTTTAAGGGTATCGGCAGCCTTCAGCAAACGCTTCAATCCTTTTTCAGCTGCTTTGAGCGCCTCGTTTGAAAAATCGAGTGTACTGCGATAATGTGCCTGTAAAATGAAAAACCGAATAGTAATAGGATCGTAAGGTTGATCAAGCAATTCATGCTCACCGCTGAAAAACTGATTTAATGTGATGAAGTTGTTCAGTGATTTTCCCATTTTTTGCCCGTCAATGGTTATCATATTGTTATGCATCCAATAGCGTACATGATCTTGCCCATTAGCAGCTACTGATTGAGCTATCTCAGACTCATGATGCGGAAATATAAGATCCATCCCTCCTCCATGTATATCGAAGGTGTCGCCAAGATATTTACAACCCATCGCCGAACATTCAACATGCCAGCCCGGGAACCCATCACTCCATGGCGACGGCCAACGCATGATATGTTCCGGCGAAGCCTTTTTCCATATTGCAAAATCTACGGAATTTCGTTTCTCCTCCTGTCCGGCCAACTCACGAGTGTTTTCCAAAGTCTCCTCAATAGACCTACCAGATAACTTCCCATAATTGTACTCAGCATCATACTTTACAACATCGAAATATACTGATCCATTGACCTCATACGCAAAGCCCGATTCTAAGATTCTCTTCACAAGTTCTATTTGTTCAATGATATGGCCTGATGCATGAGGCTCAATGCTTGGTGGTAAAACATTGAGCTGCTCCATATTTTTATGATACCTCAGTGTGTAATATTGCACCACCTCCATAGGTTCCAGTTGCTCTAATCTCGCCTTTTTAGCAACTTTATCCTCACCTTGGTCACTATCATTTTCAAGGTGTCCGACATCAGTTATGTTACGAACATATCTGACCTTGTAACCCAAATACTTCATATATCTGAAAACAAGATCAAATGTTATTGCAGGTCTGGCATGCCCCAGATGAGCATCTCCATAGACTGTTGGCCCACAAACATATAAGCCTACATGTGGCGGATTTAATGGCTCAAAAATCTCTTTACGGCGGCTTAATGTATTGTAGAGCTGAATTTTATGTTCCATATTAAAAGAATTTTCAAGGCAAAAGTATTGAATTTTAAACAATCAGGCTGAATGGCTATTGTCAGCAAACATTCAAGAGAACTATGAATAACCATATCCCACACTCGTAGGTATATTTTATCAGTACATTAGAAATTGTTCTGGTTTCGAAAAAGTGATTTGGCAAAACAAAAAAGCTTGTAACATTTTTAATTACAAGCTATTAAATATTTAGAAGTGGAGCGTATGGGAATCGAACCCATGACCTTTAGACTGCCAGTCTAACGCTCTAGCCAACTGAGCTAACGCCCCATTTTGTCAATCAATAACGTCGGCAAAGATAAAACTTTTTCGAGCTATCAATTATTTTTTGTAGGTTTCCTCTCCTTTCTAAAAACAACAATTACACCGGCAATAATAAAAGGGATACTCAAAAGCTGTCCCATATTAAGCAACATGTCTGTTTCAAAGTCAACCTGCGGTTCTTTTACAAATTCAATAAGAAAACGTACTGTAAAAAGAAGTATTAAAAACATTCCAAAAAGATAACCTTGCCGTGGTTTTCCGTTTTTACGCCAATAGTGCCAAAGCAGATATCCAAAAATAGCCAGATAGCTTAACCCTTCATAAATTTGTGTAGGATGTCGGGGTATATTATCCTGCGAGGTAAAGATAAATCCCCATGGCAATAAAGTAGCACGACCATAAATTTCTGAATTCATCAAATTACCCATTCGTATAAAAAAACCGCCTAACGCAACCACGATAACCAGGCGATCGAGTACCCACAGATAGTGTATTTTGTTTTTTCGGGAAAAAAGCCAGATTGCTATCAAAATCCCAATAGCAGCGCCGTGAGATGCAAGCCCGCCTTGCCATATTTTAAGTATCAGAAGTGGATTGGATAAAAAATAATCGGGTTCATAAAATAATACATGACCTAAACGAGCTCCTATTATAGTAGCAATAAATACGTATAATGCTAACTGATCAAGAAGTGCAACAGGCAGTTTTTCATGTTTAAAAATTTTGATCAAAACCAAGTAACCAAAAAAGAAAGCGGCGGCAAATAATAAACCATACCATCGCACTGGTAATAGGTTGGGGAAAATTTCCGGATTTACACTCCAAGTGATGTAGCTAAGCATATTTTTTTTTTGGCAAAGATATATTTTATAAAAAGATAATGACACGATTATTACAATAATGCATTAGATGCTAATTACAGATTTTAGCTACTTTTACCCAATTAATTTTTTTACTAAAAGCTCTATGCTACTCCAACAGATTGCATTAACTTTATTACCCGGCGTTGGTAATGTAACAGGCAAAAAACTTATTGCCTATTGCGGAGGTGTAGAGGCCGTTTTTAAGCAAAAAAGAGAAGCATTAGAAAAAATTCCCGGTATCGGCGAAAAACTTATCAATAGCATATTAAATCACTTTGTTTTTCGGCAGGCTGA
>JAAYWF010000281.1 GCA_012516825.1 Lentimicrobium sp.
CATCATCACTAATTTCAAGCCTGTGGATATAGCCCCGCTTATTCCAACCCCCATGCAATAATCATGGCTGTTATTTTTTCTATACCGATTCTACTTGTTTTACTCGTATTACAGTCCACAGTGGCGAGCAAAGTAACTCTGCTAAATGGAACCGCAGATTTATTGCTGGTGTGGTTGGCTGCCTGGGCACTCAGCTCTAAGGACCGCAGCGGATATATTTTGGCGGGCATCGCAGGCGCGCTTGTTTCGTATATAACCGCAATACCCTGGTATATCTATTTATCGGCGTACCTTTTAGTAATTTTACTCGCGCGTTACTTTTCTCAAAAACTTTGGGAATCACCTTTGTTGGCGATGTTGATAATCATTATGATCGCAAGCATTTATCTTTACACATTCACATTTATTGGTTTGCGTATTAAGGGTGTCGACTACCCATTAAGCATCTCTCTTAATCAGGTGATTATCCCCTCCGTTTTCTTGAACCTCTTTATCGCTATTCCAGTATTTGCCATCGCAAAAGATTTTTCAAAATGGTTTTATCGATTGGAGAACGCTTCGTGAGCAATGACCAACAGGTTCATTCTGGTTTAGAAAGATGGCGATTTAAAGTCATCTATATATTATTAGGCATTGTTTTTTCTATTTATATAGTTCGGCTTTTTAGTTTACAGATAATCAATGGCGAGGCTTACCTGCAACAGTCGGAAGAAAACCGCATTAAAAACATCAGTGTGCAGACACTGCGCGGTAATCTCTATGACCGCAATGGCATTGTATTAGCACAGAATGCAGCTTCCTATAACATTGCAATCACGCCTGCATTGTTACCAGAAGACGAAGGCACAAGAGAACAAATTTATCGGGAATTATCCACTTATATCCAGGTTCCAGTGACCAACGGAATTGTCACCGACAAATCGGCCAGGTTTTTTACCCCCTGCCAAACGGATTTTGGAATTAAAGAGATCGTTCTAATTGGGGATACAAACGCCCCTTTTTCACCTGTAAATGTTAAGTGTAATGTGAACAATGAGATCGCTATGGTCATCAGCGAAAAAAGAGGAACCTGGCCAGGGGTGAGTGTAGAAATTGAACCAGTCCGTGAATATCCGACTGGATATTTAACCGCAGAAATCGTAGGTTTTTTAGGGCCCATTACAGCCGAGAATAAAGATTACTATGAAGATATGGGATTTGTCGCTGGTAGAGACAAAGTTGGTTTTGGGGGTGTTGAGTATTCGCTCGATGAGATACTTTTAGGAAAAAACGGTCTGCGAGTTGTAGAGGTAGACGCGGCGGGAAAAGAAATACGAGATGTTCAACCCCCGTTGGCGCCTGTACCAGGGAATAGCATTAGGCTGACCATTGATACCCGGCTGCAGTCTGCCGCAAAAACGGCTCTTTTAGATGAAATGAACTTTTGGAATACCTGGCTTAATCGCATTCAGTCTCAGAACGGGGTAGTAATTGCGATGAACCCCAAAACGGGTGAGATTTTAGCCATGGTTTCAGAACCTACTTATGAAAACAACCGACTGGAAAGGTATATCCCTGAATATTATTACAACCAATTAAGCCAGGACCCTTTAAAACCATTACTTAATCATGGGATCTCGGCGATGCATCCACCAGGTTCGGTTTATAAAATGGTTGCCGCCGTAGCCGCTCTGAATGAACATGTAGTAACGCCTGAACAAGAAA
>JAAYWF010000200.1 GCA_012516825.1 Lentimicrobium sp.
AAGAGTGTTTGCAAAAAAATCTTTGAAAACCATAATAGATCCATAAGGAATAGTGTTAATCGCTTTCGGTTTAATACCGAAATGCTTTTCCAATATTTCCTGGTATTCTGTTTGGGTAATGGTATTGCTGTGAATTTCAACAAATTCAATTGCTTCATCTTTATTACATGGCAAAATATTAAATTGTTTGGGTGGGTCTTCCTGACGGATAAAAAACTGTTCGTTTTTAAATTTCAGTAGCGTTCGTTTTCCGGTTTTGCCTATTGCATCTAAAACCTTTACTGCTTTTGAGGTATCGTATAGGATACCATTTAATAATTTGAGCATAATTGTTTGTTTTTTTTAGTTATTAATTAAGTTTTAAAAATTCCTGTAAATACTGGTTAGGTGTAATATTTAAACCATTTTTCCGGTTCAGGTCTTCGGTTAAAATCTCCAAATTGTAACGGGTTATTGTGGGATACTTGATTGGTGAGATTATCCAATTCTTTTGGTTAAGTCCTTGCCATTGTTCCCTGATCAGTTCCGGTAGGGTCTTTTTATGTTCCTGAAAAAGCCGGGGGTTAAAGTTGGTAAGGAAGTCTGCAAGATCAAACCCCTTTTGTCGTTCAATAAAAGTGCATTTCTTTTCCAGGAGATCAGAAACAGTTATGCTGGTTCTGGGGTATTCCTTTTGTAATTCAGTTGCTTTCTGGCTCCATTTTCCAAAACAATTAAGATCAGGCCACAAAGCTATTTTTCGCCCTGCTAACGGTCTAAACTTTTCGATGCTTAGGTTATTAAGGCTGCCAACTGCTAACCAGTTGAATTGGGGTAAATAAACACTGGCAATAATGGCCGTTTTTTCACTTTCAACAAGTGCGATTGGTTTTGTTGGGTTAAAAGCCAGGAGATGTTCACCAAAATAGCATTGTGAAAGATTAAAGTTTTGCAGGTTTGCGACTTTGTGAACCCAATTTATGTGATTGTAGGGTTCTTTTATTCTTTTTCCGTCGTACTGGTTGTAAAGCATTATTTTTCCGCTGTGAATAAGTCCGTTCTGGTCAATTTGCCAAAACACTGTTGCGCCTGGCCAATGCTTACTGGTTCCTATATGGTAGCGGCTCACAAGTTCATTAACGGTTGCCAGGTCAAGCAGTGAGGTTAGCCAGGTTGTAAAATTGTTCTGGTTATAGTTCTTTAATGACTGCCTGAATAGTTCCGGGTTAATGTAGCTCGATGGCTGTGGCTTTGGGGGTGGTGGTGGGTTCCAGGTGTTTTGTTCCGTGTTGGTTAAATACCCGGCTTTGTAAGGGTTCAAATTATAGCCGCAATTTATTTCCCGGTCGCAGCGTCCGAAACGTTCCGGGAGTAGTTCGCCGGTTTCCTTGTCAATGTATCGGACAAAGCGCCGTTTCCCGCAAGCCGGGCAAAGGTGTTTTTTGCTACCTGGTTGTAACTGATATTTGTAAGCTGTTTTCATATTCTAATAGTGTGGCATTTTTGGCATTTTGGGCACAAAGTGCCAAAAGTGCCAGAAGTGCCGGGGGTGCTTAATGTCGCTTTTTATATTTTCCATGCTCAAGTTTTTCAAAGAAAATCCCATCCGAAAGGAACCGTTTAAAGGTTCGTTCAGGAAAATGATTCTCATAAGCAATTTGCAAACCCTTGTCGGTGCTGAATTCAGCCGGTAACAAATGATAAATTGATTTCTTTCGGGTGTCCAATCCTTCAACTGGTGTATTATTAAGAATAGAGTTAACCCGTCTGGCTGTTTGCCGGAAATATTCGGTGATTTGAATAGCTCCCTCGGTTGCCCTGGTCCCAATACGAGGTCTATGGTTTACGGTTTCACTTTCGCTTGCGGCCACCTGTAATAGCTCCAGGATCAGCGCAAACCTAATGCAATAGATTTCCAGTTTAGTATATATTCCGGCTAGACTTTCGCTTTCGGTGTTGTTGGCGTCATCGGTGTTTTTCCGCTGCCAGCTCCTGAGTATATCTTTTGCAGGATCGCAGAAATCAATGATAAAAGGATCAATTTCACCGGTAGTCTTGATGGTTAATGGAATATTTAAAAGATTGTTGATAATTTTTGTCCACAACTGCGGAACGTCTTCTTTAAGTTCTGTTTCGCTCCAGTATTCTTTTCTGAGATTTTCAGGAAAAGAAAACAAAATCCTGTCAATAAATCCGTTCTGGCTCCTGCTATCCCTGCTTAGTTCTTGCAGTATTCCCGGCTGAATGGATCCGCAGACACTAATAGAAGGGGTGCTAATTAGTATAGGATCCTGGCCTTTTCGGTCAATGGTTATTGGTATTCCTGAAAAGTTACTTAACCAAAATTCGGTTGCGCTACCTGTGGAATACCTGTTGAAGTTCTTTAACCATTGGTTTATTTCATCAGAATAAACACCCAAACCACGTAAATTATGGCGGTGTATTACGCTAAGGGCTTCCGGTGTAAAATCTGAAATGATAATCTTTTTCCAATAGGGTTTTGGCAGCATTTCGGTTCCATCTTTGTTTTGTCCCAACAATGCTTGATATTCGGATTTAGCCTTTTGATAATCCTTGTATGTTTGTCTATCCCTGTCTAGGATAGGATCAAGGGCAAACTTTAGGGGGTGGGTTTTGTTGGTCCCAGGCCTGCCAACTAAAGCAATGTATAAGGTTGCGCCCTCTGTCCAGTTATTCATGACTCTGGCTCTATGGGTGTTCCCAATGGCAATAGCGGCGGCAAATAGCATTGAACATGCCGCAAAATCTACCGGATATTTAAGGCCGTCATTTAATGCCTCAATGAGGCATTGGATTTTTTCAGGGAGTGCATGCACCGGAAAATTTTTTTCAAATCCATCGCTAATATTTTTTGCGTGATCTTTGATCATTTCCGGGGTAATGGTTGTTTGGTTCATGTCTTACACTATTTCGGGTTTGTTAGATAAAAGCCACTGATCTATGGCTTTTCTCTCAAAAAAGTAGTGCTTACCGGTCGGCTTATAGGCTCCAGGTATTTGGGCGGCCATAGTTAGTTTATAGAGGAATGACCTGCTATACCCGGTGTATTCGGCTAATTCCTCAAAGGTAAGTACCGGCTTCTGGGATAGAAGTAGAGTTTCAATTTTGGCTTGGCGGCTTTCGATTGAATTTAGTTTCTTGAAGATTTCAGAATTTTCCATTTGTCCTTAATTTTTAGTACGACAAAGGAAATACATGGCCACCCCAGAAAAGGGTTGAAAAGGGTTATTTATTTTGACAACCCTTTGAGACCGCTTATAAATGTTATGAAGTTTTTTAAATCCCTGGGCACTTGCTGTTTTCTTTTAATAATTGCTAATCTTTCATTAGCAGGGGTATTTCCTTTAAAATCAAAATCAAACTTATCGGATAAGGTTGTCCAAATATCTGGTGTGTTTGGATCAGCAATACCAGGAAAAGAAATATCAAATCCATCAATATTTAAACTTTCAAATCCGGTGAATAAATGAACAAATGTATTAGGCTTTAATTTCCATTTGATTTTGGTAAATGATTTATCAGGGGTAAAAATTTTCTCAAAGTTCTCTTTTGTGGTTTCAAAGCATCGGCCATTTAGCCCAAAATACACAAATGAAATAAATTCCTGTCTTTTCTTTTCGTCTTTTATTGGTAAACGGATATAACTTGCAGGTGGTGAGTTTTTACGTTGTTCGATCTCAATGTTCAAGATTTCAATTAAACTATCAAAGTTATTCCTTAGTTTATCATACCTATCCCTAACCATTAAAGAAAATTTCAAAAATGCTTTTTCCTCTGATTTTAACCAGGAATTGATTTCTTTGTAACTCCAATCTTTTTTGAATTGCTCAACAAACGTTTTTTGATAGTATAGAGATTGTTCTGAAAGTTCCTTTTTCACTTCATCAAAAACGATCATTTGCTCATTTTCACCAGTAATATATTGTCTTTGAATTTCAATGTTCCCGTCAAATTTTCTAACAGCATAAAATTTAACAAAGGTGTTAACAGAAAATCCAGGAACCCATTGATCCAGTGAAATAGAGTTTAAAAAACTCTCTGTTTCGCTTGTGCGCCAAACTTTAAACAATTGATAGTATTTATTAGTAAAGTATTCATGTATTTCACATGTTTGGAATTCATATAACAGATTGTTAACAGTGGCTTGGTTTATTAAAATAAAATCAGTTGCAAATATCTTTTTATTATACTTCAACTTGAAGTGTTGTTTTGCCAGTTTCGACAATTCGAGTAACTGTTTTAGCTCGCTTTGTCCAGCTTTGAATAAAACCGGTAATGATTGTTCAATGAGATAACTTAATTTAGTATAATTGGGCTGTACATCTGATTCAAGCCTTCGAAAATCCGGTTCCAGTTTTACCAGTGTTTCAATAATCTGTTTATAAATTTTTGGAACTATTTGATTTATTTTTTCTGGGTTCATGGTTATATCAATTTTGAGGCTGCTGCTGCCTTTGTTTCAAAATCAAAGCTATCAAGGTAGGTTTGTGTAACGCTTTCGTTTGCGTGTGCCATCATTTCTGAAATAATAGCCGTTGGTATCATTTCCTTTTTTAAGATTGTAGCAAATGAATGTCTGGCAACATAACTGGTTAATCTTTTATCAATTTCCAATTTTTCCGCAATTATATTCATTTCCTCATTTACCTTTTTTAGTGCTGTTTTAATCCTTGTTTTAATTTGCTGCGGGCTTTGGTGGATTTCCTGGTTAAGTATTGGGAAAATGTACTTGCTGCCAAAATTCTGTTTAGTATAAATATCAAGAATTTTCAATGCTTGTGCTGAAAGAGGAACCCTAATAATTCGTTTGGTTTTTGATCTATAATAAACAAGTATTTTTTGCCCTTCATCAGTGATAATATTTTTGGGCTCTAGTTTTGCAAAGTCAATAAAATTCAGACCATAACAGAAGTATAAGAAAAGCCAAAAATTCCTGCTATCAAATCCTGGTTCACCTTGTCCAATTTCATGGTGGTAAATTTTCAAAAGATCAGTTTTTGAAATTGCCCGTTTTTCGGTTTGAAGATTAAACTGGCTCCAGTCAAAATTTTCAAAAGGATAATTTTCTAAACCCTCTTCTTTTCTGGCTTTATTATATAAAGCTCTAAGAGTTCTTAATCTTACACAGATTGAAGTATCTTTTTGACCTTCTGACTGGCATTGCTCAACAAACTGATTTAAGATTTTCAAAGTCAGATTTTTCATTTCAATATCAGTTTCTAAGAATTTAAGAAACTGGTTTTTTGTATCTAAATAGGTTGCTGCATTTCCTACTTTATTAGCCGCTACTAATCGTTTGTAGATTTCATCAAAGTATTTAAAAAGCATCAAATTTTTATTGGTTGCTTTAAACTTTTCAGCAAATTCATCATGGCTAAAACCTTTATCATTATTTTTTCGGTTCAGTTCCATGCAAATATCCCTCGCTCTCGCCAATGCTTCGTCCAGTCGTTTATTGGCCTTATTATAATTAGGGTATGTAGGTTTAAAAGAGGAGCTATGTTTATTCCATTGATTTTTTAAGCAATGGAAATTGTCAGGTAAACTGTAATTTCTTACTTTTCGATTTATGGTTAATCGGAGTAAAACAGGACTGGTTTTATCCTTTAGTTTTTTACTTGTATAATGAATTATTTTGAGGTTTGCCATCGCATTAAATTTCCTTTGGTGTAAACATAGTGTAAACAAAATTACAAAAAATTCGAATAACAAAGGAAAACAAAGAAAATATTTGATTAATATAAATAGTTGCATTGCAATTAAATAAATCGCAAAATGAAAATATTTGTAAAACAAAAGAAACAAAAAAAATCTGCTTTGGGAGCAGGAGGTCGTAAGTTCGAATCTTACTACCCCGACAACTGAAAATCAAAAGATTAAGCGTTTAAAAACACTTAATCTTTTTTATTTGGTGTAAACATAGTGTAAACAATAATAAAAGGAGTAAGAGGTAAATATTTAGCTATTTA
>JAAYWF010000201.1 GCA_012516825.1 Lentimicrobium sp.
CATTACTCATGGCTGTTCCGATAATTTCTCCGTTTACTGTTAATGAAATAAAAGCTCCTGCAGGAGCAATTACGCTAAATGAAGATTCGCCGCTGTAAAGAATAGTATTGTGAGTAACAGCTAAATTTTGTGGAACTTCGGTAAATACTTGAAGAAAAGCGCCGCCATGTGCATGGAATAAGTTGTAAGTAACCTCTTTATTACTGCTATTATATGGCCACTGCGACGATTGTAGGAATATTTTACCCGCTGCTTGTCCAAATGCCGGAAGGAAGCCTCTCATGGGAATATTATTCCCATAGTCAGGCATAAACTCAGGATACATATTATCAAACATCCCCCAAACAAAAGCATCATTAACAAAAGAATAAGATACTTCAGAGGCGGCAATTAATCCCAAAGCTCCTGCATTTTGCCCGTCATAAGTATGACGATGGAATTTCTCAGTGAAACATTCGGTTGACATATTATATTTACCTGTCAAACAGTTGATAGAAAACACGTAAACTAACTCGTTATTTTGATTATTTGTTAAGCTATTGATATGACTACTGATAAAATCAGGCTCTCCCCATCCTTGTTCATACCCATGATCACGATGTTGAAGCGCAAAAGCGCCAGAATTAATTGCATTAACAACCATTTGAGCAGTACCACCTGTCCAACCGCCTAATTCAGCAGGTGTGGCAGGGATATATCCTTGTCCGTTAGGGCCAAAATAGTTAACAACCTGGCTAGTGTTAGTTGCTGTTGACCATACCGAGCCAGGGGTACCCGAATAAATTGCATTGATACGTACTGGTAATTTACCCTGTTGCCGCCAAAATCCGCCAACAACTTCGGAACATATCTGAAACCAGCGATCAGTATGCCAACCTAAAGCAGTGATGGGGTTGTTATAAAAATTTGGATTTGTAGGTGGATTGGCTTCATAATTAAGCATTTTTGAAACCATGGTTTGAAGATGTATGGCATTTTGTGCGGTCATTCGTGCAAAGATCATATCAGGCAGGTGATTGCCTGTAACATCGGCAAATATGTTATCAGATGCACCATCGTTACCATAAATCGGAGAGATAATACTATTATTTGCATTGGTGCCGTAGTCTGCCATTAAAAGTACAGCCACAGGAGGTATAGTCCAATTATTAAATGCATTGTTAAAATAATTCTCTAGAATAGTAACTGTACTGCCACCTATGTCGTTTAAGGTTTTAATACCGGTGAGGATACCCTGTTTGGTTCGCCACTCTTTAATTTGCTCGGCATAAGGCATCCATATCGGGTCATTAGGAATAACTATCAAATACTCAAACCCGGCATTGTCAAGATTTCTATATTCTCTACCCCTTGCATCGTAATCAATTATCGGTAAACTACTGTAATTAAGCAAAGCATCTTCAAGTATAGGATCATACCAGCGGCTTCTTAAACGATCGTCGCCAAAATGTCCATTACCTCCTTCGAAAACGATATCAAGCTCTACATCCCGATAAACCAACAACTCTTTAGATATAGGATTATACTGAAAAGGAGTTATGCCGAACATTACAACATCCACACCTCTCAATTGTGTTAGTTCGGAGAGCAAAAATGGTTCAGCAGGATAATAGACATCACTATTGTAAATTTTTTCATTTTTACGATATTGTAACGGCCCATCCTCTGTATCAAGTGGTATGCGCGGAGCCGGTGCAATAGAAATGTCTTTTAACAATTCGGTGCGGTAGCTTTTAATAATTATATTGGCTTGAGCCCCTTGCGGAACAGCAATATAACGGCTTAAAGCAGGCAGGTTAGGCGCACCCTCATCATTTGGAAGAAAGACTTGTGGCATAATGATATCTTTCATCGGAA
>JAAYWF010000202.1 GCA_012516825.1 Lentimicrobium sp.
TCGAAGTCCATTTTTGCAGCAATACCGGCAGCTACTAACGCATAACGCGATACTTCAGCCATAAGATCAGTACCATATTTACCTGTAAACTCAAATTTGGCGGCAGTAACTTTTTTTTCTAGCGAGGAGCCTTCGAATTGACTCTCTTGGGCAATACGCGCAAACTCTTGAGGACTAACGTAAGGGATAAGGTTAGACCCTATTTCAAGATAGGTAATTTTTTTCCAAAATTCCTGATAAACCTCCTCGGTCGAGTCAACAATAATATCGCTGGCATTTACCAATCTTATTGCCGACTGATCTTCATCGCCATATGCTTTCGGCACAACAAAGATGGTTTCAACATTATGATTGGCTAGTCCTTTGGTTAAACCATAACAAGCAGTGCCTAATCCTCCGGAGATATGTGGAGGGAACTCCCATCCAAACATTAATACTTTCATGTATCCTAATTATACTTTTTAATCCTAATTGTGATTATTCAAACTTATTTAACATTTCATTTATCCTCAACAGCTCAGCTACTGCTACTGCCATTGATGTAGCTCCGGCTGGATTATGAGGTGGATCACCGTCATAAATTTCGGGCATTGTACCAATACCATAATTTTGAATATCAGGCTCGAAACCTTTATAAAGGTTTTTTATTACCTGAAATCCGCCTGTTTTGTACACTTTCAAATATGCTTCGGCATAATGGCCAGAAAACCAGGAAACTACTGATCCTTGATGATAAGCTTCATCACGCTCTTGAGCATTGCCACGATAAACCCCCTTATATTTTAAATGCATGGGTGATAATGTCCTCAAGCCTTTTGGTGTTAGCAGCTCACGATCAATGATATCAAGTATTTTCTTTTGTTGTAAATCATCCAATGGCGAGTAGGGCATGGAAACGGCAAGAAGCTGGTTGGGTCTTACCGACCAATCTTTAAAGCTATCGTTAATGTAATCGGCAAGATGTCCTTTTTCATTACTCCAAAACTCCTTGACAAAAGCTTTTTTGATACTTTCAGCCACACTTTTCCACTGTTTGCTAAATATTGTGTCTTTAGCTGCTTTTGCTAGATCAAGGCTGAACATAATTGCATTGTACCATAATGCATTCACCTCTACCGGCATTCCAATACGCGGTGTTACTGGTTTACCATTAATGTAAGCATTCATCCAGGTAAGAGCAACTCCGGATTGACCGGCAAACAGCAATCCGTTTTGCTGCATTTTAATATTATAGTCAGTACCTTCTCTGTAAGAATTTAGTATGAGCTTAATTATTCTATTATAATCAGTCCATATCTTAGTTTTTTCTCCTGTTTTTTCTACATATTTCTGCAAAGCCCAAAAGAACCAAAGTTGTGTATCCACAGAGTCGTAGGTGATTTTATGGTTGAGGATAGCATTATGAAAAAACGCCCCTTTCATGTTGGCAATCATTGAATTGATAACCTCAATAAATGTATTGGTTTCGCCTTGCGTAAGCAACAACCCCGGTAATGCCATAAAAGTATCCCGACCGATACTTCCATACCAAGGATATCCGGCAATAATATCAACTTTTTTATTCTGTTTCACCACAAACTGCTGTGCCGAGTTGATGAGGCAGTTTTCAAATGAGTTTCGCGGTCTTCGTTTTTTAGCCTCCGCCAAAAATCTTTGTTTCATCCCCGAAGGATTTACTTCTGTGGTGCTTGCAACTACAATAATTGATTCTCCTTTTTTTATTTGCACCTCAAAAAAACCAGGAACATATAAATCCTCTAAAGGATCATATCCTCTTAATTCTTCGTGGGTGTACTTAATGTTATAATACCAGTCAGGGACGTGTGTGTATTCAGGTTTTTTCGAAAACTGCAAGTAAAGTGGCGAATAACCTTCGTACATCACTATCTTAATTCCATTTGGTACTGGTTCATATCTCTTATTGGCATCATGATTTGCTTTCGACAACTGATGAATATTTCGAAATGCAAGAAAAGGCTTGAACTGAAGCTTTGTCTCCGAATGTGCGTCAACGAGCGTATATTTTATAATAATCTGGTTTTCGTGTGAAGAAAAGAGCTGCTCTTTTTCCAGAACGACGCCACCAACACGATAGGTAATTTTTGGAGTAGGATCAAGCTCAAAATTTCTTACATATTTATGACCTTTAGGCGAATATACACCATTTTGATACTTATGAATACCAAGGTTAAAGCTGGCATCATGTTGTATTACCGTTTCATGTAACATCGAAAGAAGAACATGAGGATCGTTGCCAAACTGTGGCTGCGGAATGATAAGTAATCCATGATACTTCCTTGTATTACAATTAACAATAGTTGTTGAGGAGTAAGCTCCAGCACGGTTAGATCGAAGAAGTTCGCGATTTAAAGAATATTCTAAATTTATTAGTTGTGTTTTATCAAACTTAATGTAAGCCATGTTACGTATTATCTTGAGTATTAATTTTTAATGTTAAACTTTTTTATCAACTGCAAAAATACACATTAATACCTTAATAGCTCCCACAAACATAATATTAACCCATATCAACAAATAGAATAACGGGCTTAAGTGATTGACTTTAAAAATGTAATCTAATTTTGATGCTTATTCAGTACAATTTTTATTGTGCTGAGTAATAAAACACTTAATCGTTTAAGCGCTATCAAAAACTTAATCCGTAATTAATGAATTAATCAGAATATTGTAACATTCTAAATTATTGGGAGAATCATTAAAATAAGCATATCTTCCGAAAGTTATAATTTCGCATTCTTAATCATCAAAATCAATATGATACATTGACCACTCTAAATCACAATTCTGACGATCAATCCAAAGAGATTATTCAATTAAAAGAAGAACTATCGCAATTGCAAGAGTCGTTAAGGCTTGCGCAAAAGCATATTTCCGAAATTGAACAGTCATCCGAAAATATTCATCTTGCAATCATAAATATCTTGCCGAACGGAGCATTAGGCTATCTTAATCCTTATGCATCATCGCTTTTTGGATATAAAAGAGATGAAGATTTTATTACTAAACTTTATGATATTATTTTGCCTTTTGACGATCAGTTGCCCGTTGATTTCCACATTAGGGTAGCTCGACTTATCAGCCGAGGCGATAGTTTTTTCAGGCACGAAACAAAAATTTTAACCCCCGAAAAGAAAGCGATCTGGATAACTTGGACAGTCCAATTGCTTTACAATGAAACTTTTGATTTTAATGGATTAGTTGCAATGGGCAGCGATATCACCAGTTTAAAACAATCGGAAAATGCGCTGCGCCAAAATGAATTCGTGTTAAAAAAGGCTCACGAGGTTTCAAAAACAGGTAGCTGGGTGTGGGATCCCGACACAAATACCGTTAAAGGTTCGGAATTGTTTTTCAAAATTTTTGGAGCGCCGCCAACTCAAAATTATCAGAAGATGATGAAAGACCTCAAAAAAATCATTCTTCCTGAATATTTTGATTTTATCAAAACGAAAATAAACAGAGCGCTAACCCGTGGCACTACCGAATCGTACACCTATAAAATATTACACCCCTCAGGCAATATCCGTTGGATAATCGAAGAGGTGTGCCTCCTTGGTAGCGATGAAGAAAATGGAGACAGAATAGTTGGCACGGTCAGAGATATTACTGATCAGATGACGGCAGAAGAGAAACTTCGTGAAAATCTGCTTATCGTATCTTCCTCGAGCGAATTGATGTCGCTCATATCCCCCGACTATCGCTACATTAATGTTAATCAGGCCTTTCTTGATGCTTATGGTAAAACAATATCGCAGGTTGAAGGGCATACGATAGCGGAGATTTTTGGAGAAGAGATTTTTCAAAATCTTATGAAATCCAAGATAGACAGGTGTATGTTGGGCGAAAGTATCTCAGAACAAAACTGGACTAAATTTACTGATGGCAGCAAACGATACATGGATGCAATATTTAATCCGGTACGGGAGATTGATGGCATGATCTCGGGTGTAACTGTTAGTACGCGCGACATTACCGATCTTATTACAACACAAGAGCAGCTAAGGATATTTAGATTGTTTGCTGAAGAATCGGGCGTAGGCTTTGGCATGGCAAACTTGGATGGTAAGATTACTTATGTCAATTCCACGCTATGCCGTCTGGCTGGGTTTAATAAGCCTAACGATCTTATCGGAAAAAGTATTTATGAAACCTATTTAAAAAAATATTATAACCTTGTAAAAAATGAGATTATTCCCACAATAAAACATGAAGGTCACTGGACTGGCGAGATTGAGATGTTACGCCATGATGGGGAGGAAGCCTATACCATTCAGAATTTTTTCCTCATTCGCAACGAAAAAGAAGAGCCGGTATCCTACGCATTGAGTGTTACTAATATTACTAAACGAAAAATTGCCGAGCAAGCTTTGCTGCAAAGTGAATCCAATTTCAGAACAATATTCAACAATGCTGCAATAGGCATTAATGTAATTGATAAAAGTGGTAAGTTTTTGCAGGTTAACCATGCTATGGTTGATATGTTAGGCTATACGGAGAACGAACTGCTAAAAATGAAAATTGAAGATATCACTTTTCCGGAAGATATAGTTTTGAGCATTAACTTATTGAGAGCACTTTTTGATGGAAAAAATGAACATTACCGACTTGATAAAAGATATATCCGCAAGGATGGCTCTACCTTTTGGGCAGACGTTTTGGTAACACTTTTTTTTGATATTGTTAAACAAAAGCGTTATGCTATCGAAACAATCATTGACATTACCGAATCTAAAACGCTTCAACAACAACTTGAGCAATCACGCGAAGAGGCTATAAGGGCTAATATGGCCAAATCGGAGTTTTTGGCAAATATGAGTCATGAAATCAGAACTCCGCTTAATGCCGTTATCGGCTTCACTGAACTGCTTGAAAATCTCGTAACTGATAAAAAGAAAATTAGCTACCTCGACTCGATTAAATCGGGAGGTAAAAACCTGTTGTTACTCATAAATGACATTCTTGATCTGTCAAAAATTGAAGTCGGGAAATACAATATCAAATTTGAGCCAGTCAACCCCTTTTCGCTTATTAATGAGATAAGACAAATTTTCTCTTTAAAGATCAAAGAGAAAAATCTCGATTTCATTGTTGATGTTGACCCCGGCATACCTTCAAGTCTTGAGTTGGACGAGATAAGAATCAGGCAAGTCCTTTTCAACCTGATTGGCAATGCATTAAAATTTACTGAATCGGGCTATGTAAAATTCTCAGTAAAAAAACTTGCTGATTCGGTTAGCGATAACAAGATTGACTTAGAATTTTCGGTAGAGGATACTGGTATTGGGATTCCAGAGGATCAGCATCATGTAATATTTGACGCCTTCCAGCAACAATTTGGGCTTAATACCCGAAAATATGGCGGGACAGGCCTTGGCCTTACTATTAGCAAAAGATTGGTGGAAATGATGGGCGGAACCATCTGGCTTGAAAGCGTAGTGGGTAAGGGGTCAAAATTTACATTTACACTACATGACGTTACAATTGATACAGAGATAAAACAAACAGAAAAAAAAGACCTGTTTACCCCCAAAGAGATAAGGTTTGAACCAAAAGAGATTTTAATCGTTGATGATGTGGAATCGAACCGTAACCTGATAAAAGAGAATCTGATAATGCTTGGATTTAGCGTATTAGAAGCTGAAAATGGGAGCAAAGCAGTGCAAATGACATCGAAATATAAACCCGACCTGATCTTTATGGACATAAGAATGCCCGTGATGGATGGCTTTGAAGCTGCTAAAATAATAAAATCAAATCCCGATTTAAATAAGGTACGGATCGTTGCTTTAACAGCCTCAATGCGAAATGAAACAAAAGAGAATGACTATAATCTTTATTTCGATGGCTACATGCAAAAACCGATATCAAGAACAGATTTGTTCTTTGAGTTAATGCGTTTTATTCCTTACGAAAAAGTAACACTGCAAGAAAAAGAATCCGATATCGGGCTACCAAAAATAAAGCCTGACTTAAAAATAACGATTACCTCAGAGAAAGCCAACGAGTTAATACATTCTATTGATAATCAACTTTTACCCAAATGGAAAAAAGCTTTCCGGCATCAACTTTCGGATGATATGCTCGACTTTGCTCAGTTGGTTATTCAAACAGGTAAACACCTTGAAATAAATGAGTTAGAAGATTTTGGAACAGGCTTTTTAACCGCTCTTGACAATTTTGAAATTAATACAATGGAAAGCTATTTAAAGTCCTTTCCGCAATTTATCGAACAACTAAAACACCAGTTGCAATCTATTGGTTAATTTCCTGTTCTAACCAAAATATTATTTTTGAATAAATAATTCCACACCATCCGATGCCACAGAACCCAAAGATACTGTTAGTTGATGATAATGCTGAAAACATTAAGGTTGCAGCAGAGATATTACGAAATCATGGTTATAACGTCTCGTTTGCTCAGGATGGGAGTGAGGCTTTGGCAAAAGCAAAAAAAAAAGATTTTGACCTCATTGTACTTGATATTATGATGTCGGGGATGGATGGATTTCAGGTTTGTACACTTTTAAAAAACAATCCGCAAACCAACAATATACCTATTATTTTTCTTACAGGCCGTACTGATTCCGAAAGCGTGTTGCAAACATTCAATGCAGGGGGAGCAGATTATGTTACAAAGCCATTCAATAGCTTGGAACTACTTTCGCGTGTGGAGGCGCACATCAAGATCAAGAGTAATCGTGAAAAACTTGAAACTCTCAATGCGCAACTAATCGAAGCAAATGAAGTTAAGGATAAGATGTTTTCAATAATAAGCCACGATCTTTTAGGACCATTGGGTAATATTAAAGAGTCAATAGAACTGATAGCTACGGATCAGATAGAGATGGAACGTCAGGACCTTATTAACTTTGTTAAAGCAATGCGGGCAACAACCAGAAACACTTACGATCTATTAGAAAATTTGCTTTATTGGGCAAGAAACCAACAGGGAAAGATGATTTATCGCTACAAACAATTGAATCTCAACCACCTTGTTAATGAAAATCTAATTTTATTCGATTCAATGGCTCAAAGCAAAAATATCAAATTAAAATCAAACATTAAAGGTGAATTTTCTGTTTTCGCCGACCGCGATTCGATAAAGACGATACTCCGAAATTTAATTTCAAATGCGTTAAAGTTTACCAATCCAGATGGTACAATCACTATTGACGTAAAGTCTTATGAAAATGATTTTATTGAAATATCAGTGGCTGATGATGGGATAGGTATGGACGAGGAGACTTGTTCAAGAATATTTAGTAAGTTTAAAAACGAGTCGAGGTGGGGAACCAAAGGTGAGAAAGGGATTGGGCTTGGTCTGGTTATTGCACGTGAGTTTGTTGAAAAACATAATGGAAAAATTTGGGTAAAGAGCAAATTAGGAGAGGGGAGTACTTTTTATTTTACGTTACCAACTAAAAATACAAAATATGAAAATTGACAAATCAAAAAAGCGCTACACGATTTTAATCGTTGACGACATTCCTAAAAATGTAGAGTTAGCTGCCAACATTTTACAGGCTGAGAATTATAATATTACCTTTACCACAAGTGGCGAGGCGGCTCTTAAGAAAGTTAACGAAATAGATTTCGATCTTATCCTGCTCGATGTAATGATGCCGGGCATGGATGGATTTGAGGTATGCAGGATATTGAAAAGTGATCCGAAGTTTAAAGAGATCCCCATTATTTTTCTTACAGCGAAATCGGAAACCGAGAACATAGTTTTGGGCTTTGAACTTGGCGCTGTAGATTACGTTACCAAGCCTTTCAGCGCCGAAGAGCTTCTGGCACGCGTAAAAAACCATTTAAGCATAAGGGAAAAAATTCTTGAGAAAGACAACCTTGAAAAGCAACTTTCGGATGATACCTCTACTATGGATAATAGCACAAGGCAACAACTTGAAACACAACTAAATGAAAAGAAAGAGGAACTAAACCAAATCAACCTTTTTTATGACTTGAGAAGCCAAATGGATAAGCTGCTACAGGATAAAACTCCTATTGCACGTATGGAGATCAAGCATATAAAAGAGATGATTTCAAACCTCTTTATTGATAAAAGTAGCCAGGAATTTCATAAAGCTCTTAAAGCAGAGTTCCCTAAGCTTACCTTCGATGATCTTAGGCTTTGCTCTTACCTAAAACACCGATTTTTAAATGTGGAGATAGCAGAGTTTCTTGAAACCTCACCCGAAGCAGTTTACACACGTAAATCACGGCTCCGCCAAAAACTTAACCTTGAAAAGAATCAGGACATTAATGATTTTTTATCTAATTACACTTATTAATGCCTTTAATATCATTCCCTTACTATTTCAAAATCACCGGTTTCAGTAATTCTAATGATACGTGAAGGCCGCATAAGCCTGATTTCGTTTTGATAAAGTTTTACAACATAATCAACCTGCGATTTCACCTTTTCTGAAATTTGTTGAAACCTTATTGCACTTGGTTCTCCTGAAATATTGGCCGATGTAGATACAATTGCTTTACCAAACGCCGATATCAGCTCTTTACAAAACTCATCCTTTGTAACTCTTATACCTATAGTATTATCCTCTGCCGCCACTCCTTTAGCTACATTTTTTGCCCCCTGATAAATAACCGTCAAGGGTTTATCATAACTTTTAATAAGATCAATAAATAACGGGCTTACCTTTTCCACATAATCAAAAATTCGATCCGGCGACTCCACTAACATTAACAGACTTTTACTTTCCATACGGCGCTTTATCTTATAAATTTTATCTACCGCTTTTTGGTTGGTAGCATCACAGCCGATTCCCCAGATCGTGTCAGTAGGATAGAGGATAGTACCTCCGCTGGCCAGAACTTCAACAGCATTTTTAATCTCAGTCGTTAGCAAAGGGTTCATTTTATAAAAAATATAATCAATTAAAACCGTGGTTTAACACCTTTTTAGCAATTTCTCAATTTTAATGTCCAACGCACATTTGAAATGGTCCTTAGGGCATTTTGGATAACCGTGTAAGCCACAAGGTCGGCAATTAATCTTATCATCTACTTCAATAATGACAGCGTCATCAGATAAAGGACCAAACCCAAAAGCCGGTACGGTAGAACAGAACATTGCTGTTACCGGAGCATTCATAGCGCTGGCAAAATGCAAAGGAGCGCTGTCGTTAACAAAATTCATCTTCGCATCACGCATAAGCACAGCCGATTCAAGAAAAGATAATTTCCCGCACAAGTTAATCGAATTTGTATGCCCAGAACTAACAATTATATGTTCAGCAGTTGCAAAGTCATTTTTTGATCCTAAAAAATAGATATACTGCTCCTTATCAACACGTTTTAAAAAGGCAATCCATTTCTCAGCAGGAAACTGTTTAGTAAACCAGAGCGAAGTTGGTGAAATAGTTAGATAAAAATGTGTCTTATATTGTGACATTTTAGCGTAGTTGTTCTTCGAAGGATAAAGTCTTACAGGGTAATTATGATTATTATCGGTAATAAAATCAATTAAAGAAAGATTTCTGCTCACCTCGTGCGCACTCTTTGCAGGATTGGCAGATATCCTATGTCTTACGGCTTTTGTGAAAAATATTGAAAAAGGATTCTTACGAAAACCTAACTTTATTTTTGCAGCGGAAAAAGCAGTTATTAGGCCGGTCGAGGCAAATCGCTGCAGGTTTATTACAACATCATATTCTTCTTTTCTTATTTGCCTTATCAGTCTATATATATTTTCAAACTTCTTATTAGATTTATCAAAAACGATCACCCTATTCAACATTGGATGACCATTTAGTAAGGATTCTATTCCTTTTTTCAATAAAAAGTCAATTTTTGCTTTCGGAAAAAAGTCAGATAACTTTTCAATTAGTGGCGTAGCTAAAGTAACATCACCTATTGATGCAGTCTGAATGATCAGAATCCTATGAATTATTCTTTTTTTCAATATGTTTACAAATGATTAAACCGGTACATCATAACCACGCAGCGCTTTGTTAAGCGAGGTTTTTAA
>JAAYWF010000002.1 GCA_012516825.1 Lentimicrobium sp.
AACGATAATGGGGGCATTTGAAAAACAACCTCTATCCCATACTTCATCTTCAAAAAGAAGATGTTTTATAAAAATTTCGTAATTATTTTTTGCATTAGCATCATCCAAAAATGTTATAGTAAATTGTGAATAGTAATCCCCATGCTCATTAACGCCAACACTGTCACGGAAACCACTTACAATTAAGGGCAGTGCCATTTGCTTAGGAATATAATCTCTTGCGGTAACCTTCTCAAAACCATTAGATATTACATCTATTCTATATTCAGAATTTGCAAGCCCTAAATGACTTGACATGTAAATTCCTTCACCCATATACTGAAGAGTGTCAGTTATATTCTCTGAATAAATAATGACTCTGGCATTCTCAATAAATAATTCCTTCTCGTTAAAAGGTGTTCTTGTTTTTGTAAGATATACAGATAAAGGAGCATCATTAGTAAATAGAGAATTTACTACTATTTTTGAATCTTGCATAGGTAATTCAATGTTTATTTCTTTGGTGCAACCAAATATTAAAAAAAACAGACAACCAAAACAAATTAATCTCATATATTTATGTGTAATAGGGAGTTGGAATAAACCAACTCCCTAAAAAACGAACTTAATTACAATTTATTGTCAATGTTGTAGAATAAGGCCCATAACCTGAAACAGAATCATCACAGTAAAAATTTACAGAGAAATAATACTGTTTTAATCCTCTCATGCTGCTATAAGGTCTATAGTTATACACTCTGCCGTAACCACCTTGTGAATTCGAAGGAATTGATTGCTGAGATGCTCCACTGCGATTTTGGGTATACGAACTGCCACTTGGACAAGTTAAACTAATATAAGCAGAACCTCCCCAGTGATCTTTTTTGATCTTTGATTGCAAAGAAAAATAAATTCCAGCTTTCTGATAAACTACCTTGCACTCCACATTGCCACCCCAAACTGCCCAGTTTTTAACTTTTTCTTTATAAGATGGGCAACCTGACTTTGTATATAACGCTTCTATGCCGTCTAGTCTGTCAAATACATCATCATTCGTACTGAAAGTTCGTTTACCATTTTTTTCTCTTGTTTCAGGTGCTGAATACACAGTCACTATTTCATTCAACGCGTCAATTTCAAAAATGTTTTCTGCTATTTGAATAATCCCCTGCGGATTTAATAGTGTTGCTAAAAGTTCATCTTCAATATTGATCGCTTCTCTTTCCTTTTGATTTAGCACTGTTCTCATTGATTGGAAACCTATGCTTTTTTCAAACAAATCAAAGGTGCTTTCCTCAATATTTGAGAGTATTTCAATTGCTTCGGCATAATCTGCTCGGTTTTCAAAATACAACCTGTCTTCAAGCACCTTGACCTTGATGTTTTCAAAAGTCATTATAGGCTGTAAGTCATCATTTGAAACAAGTACATCTTTTTTGCAACCTGTAAACAAATTGCTTGAAAAAATTAGGAACATAATAAATACAATTCCTTTAAATTGGTAAATTTTTAATGATTTCATTTTGATTAAAATTTAAAATTATTGCTTACTCTTATAGGATTTTCAGCTTTCTCCCCTTTTTTTATATTGAGTATTGGTCTCAATTTCATTTCATAATGGGTGGTCAGCCCTGTGTTAACCGTCAGTCATTTTATGTTTGCTAACGTCTAATTTACGAAACAAAGTTACAACATTCGTAAATATTATACTTAAGATATTTGTACACCTTTTTGACTTTACAATTCCCTTTCTTCAATACTCAACCACATTAAACTCAATTCTGTCAATAGTACCTTTATAGTATTCATAATCACCTTCCGGCAAATGCCACATAACCTTAACCTTCTCGCCTATTTTCAATTTATATTGAGTTTTATAACTCTCTACAACAACCGAAAACTTGACTTTTTTGTAACTGTTTTTACCTGTCGTAAAATATCGGTCAAATGTTTCAAAATGTGTAAAGAGCCCCTCTTCATTAAAGTAAAATATCCCTGAAACTTCAATCCCATTATCCACAACTGTTCCCCGAATCGAATAATCGTCTATCTGTTCCCATTTTACATTATCCAAAAGCAGATAGCCCGGAATAAGCATAAACTCGCAGAATGTCGTTATCAATGCCGATTGTGCCACTTCTTTACTGTTATCGAAAGCCACTTTTATCAAATTCAGTAGCTTTACGTTCATCTCCCCATACCCATCACGATATAGATCTCTAGCCGCCACAGGCATACCTAAAATTTTCATATAGGCTGACCTTCCTATTGGCTTTACAGAGTTGAATTGCGTTGTATGAAGTTTTCTCCACTCTTTTTCCGGCGACATTTTTAACCAAGATTCAGCCCAATACACATTGGCATTTATAGGAACAGGCGTATTTACATACCCGCAAATCCGAAGGTACTTTTTCAAAGGTTCAGGTAGATCTTTTATTAATTCTTCGGTAAAAAATTCAATCTTATGAGCTTTATTCCTTTCTATCAGTTCGGATTTATCTTTTATAAAAACGCTTTTCATATCTGTACAACTTGTAAAAATTAGCAACACTAATAATACCGATAGTATTCTTTTCATTTCAAATTTAGTTTGTTGTGTTTAAGTTTAAATCAGACACTTAAACTCGTTAAAATTGCCGCTACTACACCCATGAAATTACCTGCCATGTGTACAAAAATTGCATACGCATTGTTATCATATTTTTCTTGATAATAACCGGCAATTAATCCAAGAACAAAAGTGAAAACTAGTGTTCTAACAATAAAAAAAGTGTTCGCGCCCGACGTTATCAGAATTAGATGCGCTAAACTAAACGCAACGGCACCAATCATTACCGGAACGCTAATATGCCTTTTAAATAATTTTATCCCCTTATTTTTTAGTGGCTTTAATATGTTCTGAAGAAAACCCCGAAATAAA
>JAAYWF010000027.1 GCA_012516825.1 Lentimicrobium sp.
ATCGGAGGAACATCCTTGGTTTGTCGAAGCAAAAAAAGGAAAGTCTAATCCGTTTCGGGATTTTTACATCTGGAGCGCCAATACAGATCTTTACAAAGATGCAAGAATCATCTTTAAAGGTATGGAAACAAGTAACTGGGAACCTGCTGATGACGAATATTTCTTTCATAGGTTTTTTTCGTTTCAACCCGACCTGAACTATCGTAATCCTCAAGTATTGATTGAGATGGCCAAAAACCTGTTGTTCTGGCTCGAAAAAGGCGTTGATGGATTTAGAGCAGACGCAATTCCTTATCTTTGGAAAGAAGATGGTACCAACTGCGAAAACCTTCCTCAGACACATACGATAGTTAAGTTTTTCAGAGCAACGCTTGATTTTGTCCAGCCTCATACGTTACTACTTGCCGAAGCTTGTCAAAAACCGATTGAGGTCGTAAAATATTTTGGCGATGGGGATGAGTGCAATGCCGGATATCATTTTCCATTAATGCCACAAATTTACAAGGCCTTAGCCTTAGAAAACAGCGAACCTATACTTTACACCCTAAGCAAACAAGTTACACCCGAAATTCCTGATAATGCACAATGGTTTACCTTTTTGCGCTGCCACGATGAGCTAAGCCTCGAATTAGTCTATGTAACAGAACAAGACAGAGCCCTCATTCACCAAAATTACTGTCATGACCCGCAATGGGATTTCAGGAAAGGAGAAGGCATTTCTGCTCGCCTTGCTGAGCTGATGAAGAGAAACCCTGATAAAATTGCATTAACCTATTCGATAATGCTTACTCTGCCCGGAACACCAATTATCTATTATGGCGACGAATATGGCAAACTTAACGACCAAGCCTATTACGAAGAACAAATCAGAAAAACTAAAAAAGACGATACACGTTTCTTAGTGCGCGGAAAAATTGATTGGGAAACATTGGAAAACAACTTAGAAAATCCTAATTCATTTGCTTCACAAGTATTTCATAAGATTTCAAAAATGGTGAATATCAGAAAAGATATTAAAGCTTTAGGGCGTGGTCAAATTGAATGGTTAGAAGCATTAAAGCCAGACGGCACAAAGAATAATTCGTTATTAGTCTATATCCGAAAAACTAATGAAGAACGATTTCTTATTATCCAAAATCTATCTTCATCAAAACAAGAAGGGCGGCTTGCACTACAGCCAAGCTCAACATGGAAAGAGCTTTTTGACAACCCGTTAGATTTTGACCAAAACCTGCAAACATTTACATTAAAACCATTCGAATACGTATGGATAAGGATGTAAGACATTGCTTATTCTTTCTGCAAGACCTGAATTCAACCTTTAGCTTTAAAAAAAAACAAACTTTAAAGCAATAAGAAACAAGTAATTTGCAAATATTTCATCACCATATTCGTTTTAAATCCAATGATAATATTACCTTTGCAGCCATGTTTAAAAAAAGGATTTTCATCTCCATAATATTAATTTCCAGCATTTTGTTGTCGTGCAGTAAACATCAAAAATTGCTTAAAAGCACCGACAATGAAAAGAAATACGAAATCGCCATGCAATATTATGATAAAGGAGATTTTTACAGAGCTCTGCAGCTTTTTGATCAGTTGATCCCGATATATCGCGGAACATCTAAATCGGAAGATCTTCTATTTCGTTATCCTTTTGCTTACTTCAACCAGCGCGACTACGTAATGGCAAGTTATCATTTCAATCGTTTTTCTTCTACTTTCCCTTTAAGCTCAAAAGCAGAAGAAGCCGCTTATATGGCTGCCTATTGCAAATATCTTGAAAGTCCCAGACACACCCTTGATCAAACGGTAACAAAGGATGCAATCAACGAGTTTCAATCATTTATCAACCGATACCCTTACGGTGAAAAAGCTAAAGAAGCTACAAAATTAATTGACCAGCTTAGGTTGAAACTTCAGAAAAAGGATTATAATATTGCCAATCTCTATATGAAGATAGGAGATTATCAGGCAGCAATTGTCTCATTCCGAAATTTGCTGAAAGATTATCCTGAAATCGCTTATAAAGAAGAAATCATGTATAAAATTGTAGTATCAGCATATAACTTTGCTAACAATAGTATTCAAGAAAAGAAACAAGAAAGGTTGGAAAGCGCTCAAAACGATTATTATGATTTTATTACGTTATTTCCCGAAAGTCGTTATGTAAATGAACTAAATAAATATTACAAGCGTTCTATTGATCAACCTAAAAAAGGCTCTGATAACATTTAACTTTTAATTAAAATTTCATTAATGGATTATAAAAAAATTAAAATCGAACCTACAGCAGTTACTCGTAGGGTTAGGGATTTCAGTAAAGGGACTAACAATATTTACGAAACTATTGTAATTCTTTCTAAACGCGCCAATCAGATATCCATCGAGATGCGTGATGAGCTAAAGAAAAGAACCGAGGAATTTGCCTTAACTACTACCAATCTTGAAGAAATTTTTGAAAACAGAGAACAGATTGAGATCTCTAAATTTTACGAAAGGCTTCCTAAGCCAAGCCTCATTGCTATTCATGAATTTCTAAACGATGAGATATACTATCGTAATCCATCGAAAGAGCTGGAAAAGAAATCAACCAAAGATTATAACCTTTAATGCTTAGTGGCAAAAAAATACTAATCGGCATTACAGGTAGTATTGCGGCCTACAAAATACCATTCCTAATCCGGCTTCTCGTAAAGGAGGGTGCCGAAGTGCAGGTATTGCTTACCGAAAATGCTCGGGATTTTGTTACCCCTTTAACCATTTCAACCCTATCAAAACATCCGGCCCTCACCTACCCTTTCAACTCCGCAGATGGCTCTTGGACCAACCATGTAGAATTAGGCAACTGGGCTGACCTGATGCTCATTGCGCCTGCCACAGCCGCAACGCTTAGCAAAATGGCAAACGGTTTGGCCGACAACCTGCTAATGGCCACATATTTATCAGCCAAATGTCCGGTCTTTTTTGCACCGGCCATGGACCTCGACATGTACAATCACCCATCAACCAAAAAAAATATTGAACAATTAAAAGCTTTTGGGCACAGGCTCATCGAACCGCAAGTAGGCGAACTGGCCAGTGGGCTAACCGGTGCAGGTCGGCTTGAAGAACCCGAAAATATCTTAAAAATTATCAACGCTTTTTTTTTGCACAACAATGAGTTGACCGGTAAGCAAATACTTGTTACAGCCGGTCCAACCTACGAACCTATTGATCCAGTGCGCTTCATCGGAAATCACTCATCCGGACTAATGGGCTTTTCAATTGCTGAAGAGTGCGCTAATAGAGGAGCGACAGTTACCCTGATTTCCGGCCCAACACACCTAAAATCAGATAATAAGGCGATCAGATGCATTGATGTTATATCAGCAAATGAAATGTATGAGCAAACAATCAAAGAATTTGCCCATGTTGATATAGTATTTATGTCGGCAGCAGTAGCAGATTTTACCCCATCACATCCGTCAGACAAAAAAATAAAGAAAGAATCCGGCACACCTGTGATAAAGCTAAAACCAACGAAAGATATATTGTTGGAACTCGGTAAACTAAAACAAAAAAATCAAATTCTGATTGGCTTTGCCCTTGAAACCGATAATGAGATAGAAAATGCAAAGACAAAACTCAATACTAAAAATCTTGACCTTATCGTTTTAAATTCTCTAAAGGATGAAGGAGCAGGTTTTGGCTATCCCACAAATAAAGTAACACTGATAAATAACAGTGGCAAAAAATGGGAATATGGATTGAAGACTAAAAAAGAAGTCGCTTCCGACATCTTAGATGTAGTAACAACAATGATTAAAAAAGGACAAGCATTCTAAAGCATGAAATACCCAAACATAATTCTCTCTTTTTGTAGCATTATTCTATTAGCTTTCATTTTTAACAAAGTTC
>JAAYWF010000203.1 GCA_012516825.1 Lentimicrobium sp.
TTAACAAGAAATACTGAGACAGACTCTTTTGAGACTAATCACGTCTGTTTTCTGCTTGGTAAGAGATTTATAATTACTTTCCTCCAGCGCAACACTTCGCTTTTCGATAATTTTATCAAAAGAATTAAAACAGTAAAGGAGAGCCCTCATCATTATACCCACGATTATATATTGTATCAGCTTATTGATATCATTGTTGATCATTATTATCTGCTTTTTAATCAAACCGACGAAAAGTTAGAAGAGATAGAGGAAATCCTGATGAGTGATCAAAGTGCGGATATGACAAGTATGATACAACAGCAGAAAAGAGAGCTGAATTTTATCAGACGTAATATATTGCCTGTTGCTGAGGCTGTAAGGATTTTATTAAAAATCGAAAGCGCTTTTATCAAAAAGCATAATCGCACTTTTTTTAACGATATCGCTGACCATTTGCAGCATTTGTTAAGCGCCACCGACAATTATCGTGAAACCATTACCAGCCTGTATGAGCTTCAGATGATGAACTACTCAAACCGGATGAATAACGTAATGAAGTCGCTTACCATCATTGCAACTATTTTCATCCCGCTAACGCTGATCACCGGTATCTATGGGATGAATTTTACCTATATGCCCGAACTTTCTTTACGATGGAGTTATCCTGCAGTACTGATATTTATAGTTGCCGGCGGCATAGCCATGTATCTGTATATGCGGCAAAAAAAATGGTTTTGATCCAATGAAGCGAAAATTAATAAGGAGAAATCCTTTTAGTGAAAACTTAGAACAACCTATATTTGCACACTTAATCAAAAATCATTATTTATGAAAAAGTCAGACTGTTGCTCCTTTTTAGGAACATTTTTTTTAGTTTCTTTGTTTTATCTTCTTTCAACCCAAAGTGTAATGGCACAAAATCAAATTCCTCTTGAGGATTTTTTCCGAAACCCTGAAAAGACCGGTTATCAAATCTCGCCTGATGGAAAGTTTTATTCTTACCTGGCACCTTATGAAAACCGTCTTAATATTTTTGTTCAACAGATTGGCAAAGAGAAGTCTATTCGCTTGACTAACGAGACCGATCGGGATATTGCCGGTTACTACTGGGCAAACAAGAATAGGATTCTTTACTTAAAAGATAAAGGGGGTGATGAGAATTTCGCGCTTTACGGCGTTGACAGGGATGGAAAAAACTTAAAATGTCTTACCTGCTTTGAGGGTGTTCGAACAATGATCGTTGACGACTTAAAGGATTTCCCTGACGAAGTGATCATCAGTTTGAACAAACGTACTCCGGTGGTATTTGATCCATACCGGTTGAATATCAAAACCGGTGAGATGACCATGCTTGCCGAAAATCCTGGAAATATCCAGGGGTGGATGACAGATCATGAAGGGAAGTTACGTATTGCAATAGCTATTGTTGATGGTGTAAACACACAAATTCTTTATCGCGACAGCGAAGATCAGGAGTTTAGACCTGTGCTCACTACCAACTTTAAGGAATCGGTGTCGCCATATTTTTTTGATTTCGACAATAAAAATGTCTATGCTACTTCCAATCTTGGAAGGGATAAATCGGTTGTCGTGCTCTTTGATATTGCCAATGGTAAAGAGATAGAGGCGCTTTACGAGCATCCGGATTATGATATTTCATCGGTTTCATTTTCCAGAAAAAGGAAAGTGGTAACCTCTGCCTCCTTTGTTTCGTGGAAGCGTGAGCGTCATTTCTTCGACCAGCAGACTAAAACGTTATTTGAGAATCTTCAAAAACAGCTTCCTAACTACGAAATCGGCATCTCTTCTTTGGACGACAATGAAAATATGTATATCATCCGTTCGTATTCTGATCGTTCACTCGGCGCTTATTACCTTTACGATTTTGCGAAAAACAAACTCACAAAGATCCATGATATAAGCCCTTGGTTAGATGAAAGTAAGATGGCGCAGGTGTTTCCTATTGAATACGAAGCCCGCGATGGATTGGTTATACCGGGTTATCTTACCCTACCTAATGGGTTAACAATGGAAACGGCTCATAATTTACCTGTAGTTATCAACCCGCACGGCGGCCCATGGGCACGCGATAGCTGGGGTTTTAATCCTGAAGTTCAGTTTCTTGCTAACCGCGGTTATGCCGTCTTACAGATGAACTTCAGAGGATCAACAGGCTATGGCAGGGACTTTTGGGAAAGGTCATTCAAACAATGGGGTCTCACTATGCAAAACGATATAACCGACGGGGTTTACTGGCTGATCAACAAAGGCATTGCCGATAAAGACCGGATAGCTATCTATGGCGGTAGCTACGGCGGTTACGCCACACTGCAAGGCGTTACGGTAACCCCCACTCTTTATGCTGCAGCGGTGAATTATGTTGGCGTATCCAATCTTTTCACATTTCTGAAAACCATACCTCCATATTGGCAGCCATTGCTCGACATGATGTACGAAATGGTTGGAAATCCCGAAATTGACACGGTACAATTTAGAGCTACCTCGCCCGCTTTAAATGCACACAAAATAATAACTCCACTCTTTGTTGCACAGGGCGCTAACGACCCGCGCGTCAACAAGGCCGAATCGGATCAGATTGTGGAAGCATTAAACAAAAGAGGCATTGAGGTGGAATATATGGTAAAAGATAATGAAGGACACGGCTTTGCAAATGAAGAGAATCGTTTCGATTTCTATAGAGCGATGGAAAAGTTTCTGGCAAAGCACATTAAAAAATAGTAAGTTTTAGATAGCGGAACGCCGTGTTATAACAAATAGCGCTTAAAGAGCGCTGAGATTTATATTATTGTTGAAGACACAAAGTCAAATACTTAACAACAACAGAGTGTTGTAACGGAGGCATGTCCGCTTTGTTAGCCTTTTAAAGGCTTGTTCTTAACTGCGATTTCTCTTTATCCGATTACCTTATCAGTTTTGCTGTTCTTAATTCATCATTAATAATGATGTAAACAATGTATATCCCTTTTTTGAGGGTGTTAACATTTAGATTAATCATATTATCGGCACGCTCAGGAAAATGTTCTATTAAAACCTCCTGCCCATGCAGGTTAGTGATAATAACCTGAACGGGGTTTCCGGTTATCCGCTCATCCCGAATGTAAATGGCCTCTTCTGCGGGGTTTGGATATAGATACAAGGCCGACGATCGCTTAATTGGTTCGTTTATGCTTACTATTCCGTCTATTTCAGTTATTCCGGTATCATCAGGGTCAAGCCATGGCTTGAGCATGGTGGAATCTGCTGTTGGCACTCCATCCCATGAGTAGGAGAATTTCCCGTAATAATCCGGTTTATATACATATTTACAGCTTGCTTCGCCGCCGGTGAGCTGTCCTATTATCCTTCCATTGTTGTCGAACAGGGGGCTTCCCGATGATCCGCCTTCAGTAACGCCCCAGTTTGTTTCGGTTTGCGCCCAAATAACCCGCCAGTGGGTATTGGGAATTGTCCCCCAGTTTGATGACTTGAGTGTGTCGGTATAGGTGCTGATTTTCTTAATATCGCCATCGGGATGATGTATGGAAGTACCACTTGGGCTTGGTTCATTGGCAATGCTCCATCCATTGTAAAAAGGATTGTAAGTTACAGGAATGTTTTCGTTGAGCTTCAGCAGCTTAAAATCTGATGCTTTACCTGCTGCACCGCCGTTACCTGCTAACTTTTTAGCTCCTACTATTGTATAACTTTTAAATGTGGAATCGCTCTCCGGGTCATCGCAATCATCGCCTTCGTAACGGAAATAGAAAACCCATTGGTCATAGTTTTCTTCCGAGGCATGTGGCCCACAATGATCGGCGGTAAGCAGGAAAGGTGTACAATCGTTTCGTGCATTGTTCACAATTGACCCTGAACACCAAAATGATGAGAAGCCAGATTTGACGATAATCCTAACCACGCCGTTCTTCTGGTATTGCCACTCCTCTCCTTCAGGGCAGTTTACATTTACTTCGCAGGTGTCGGAAGTTCCAAACCCACGCATATTAAAAAAACGGTCGGCAGTGCGATAAACGTAACCTACCTCATTGATCACTATTTGAGGCTTAACTGATAGTGCAAATGGCTCTGAATACTCGAGAATAACCTCCTCACCTTTGATCATTTCCGTTGCAAAGGATTTGTCGGCAGAGTTTGTATTAGAAGAAAAGGCGCCAATAATCTGCTTTTTGTCGGCGCTGTATAAGAAAAGATTTCCACCGGCTGGAATTTTAAAGCGGCTGTAATATAATATTAGAGCCTGAGCGCCAGGAGATTTAATACTTAATCTGCAAATCCTTCTACCATCAGGCAATGATTCCCACAGCCCCTCCTTGGCAAAATCTATTTTAACAGGTATTGATTCAGCAAAACGGTAAGCAACAGCATTCTTCTGATAAAATCCATCCTCACTTTTTAAATGCTCTATATCAGGCGGAGGCACAGTTACAACAGGATGATGAGATAATGAACCAGAATATTCTATACTGGGTGGAGTACCCTGTTCACTAATTTGTGCAACTGCCGAAAAGTGTATAAAAACCGCAAAAATGCTATAAAACAACAGTAAATAACTCTTTTTCAAAATAATAAAATTAATAGGTTATTCCTGACAAAAATATAGTTTTTCGGTAATCTCTTTAAAGTCGTCGTCTATCTATCCTTGAGATACTGAAATAAAAAAACAATATTGTTGTTTTATCTTAAACCTTTATTGTTCGGATAGCAATCATGTAACAGTAATGGATTGGCTAAACATTCATTTGGAATGGAAAAAATATATTTTTGTCTAAATCAGATTAAAATAAAGGGCTATGATCGAGTATTTTTCAGGAAAACTTGTTGAAAAAAATCCTGCTTACGTCATTCTTGAGCAGAATGGTACGGGTTATCTAATTAATATTTCACTCAATACTTTTTCGTCAATTAAAGACTTGGATGAGGCGAAACTATACGTTCATCTGACATTTAAGATCGAAGCCACAACACCCACCGGTATTGTTGTTTATGGATTCTTTGATCAAGCTGAACGATCGTTGTTCCGTATGTTAATTTCAGTATCGGGAGTAGGTAGCAGCACTGCCATGCGGATGCTATCTTCGCTGTCGTATCAAAAAATTACAGAAACCATCAGGGCAGGCGAACTTGCAACATTGAAAGGGATAAAAGGGATTGGCAACAAGACTGCACAACGGATCATTGTAGAGCTTCAAGATAAGATAGGAAAAGAGGCTCTCGCGCCTGAATTTTTAGGCTGGACGCACAATACACAAAAAGAAGAGGCGTTAATTGGGCTAACTACGCTGGGTTTTGGAAAACATGCATCAGAAAAAGCATTAAACTCTATTCTGAAAAAGAATCCGAATCTAAGCGTTGAAGAACTAATTAAGGAGGCTTTAAAAATCCTGTAAATAGTAAGAAATTGAGAAGGTTATCTTTTATTTAGCTAAAAACCAATTAATTAAATGACTTTCGCTGCGTTACCTTTAATCAAAGCTTACTGATTTTTTTTGATTGCTTATCAACTAGCAACTGATAATACTTTTTGATACGTAGATTAACATATATACTACTTTTCGCATTGCTGGCTCTCTTTTCGTTGGCCGCAATCAATCGGTCAACTGTTAAAGAGACCAATAAGCATGTTTTAAACCCTGATCCTTTTCGGTTTTTACGCCCTGATACGATAGAATTAATCTATCCTTTTGCAAATCCAACGTCAGTAACTGAATTAAAACCTGAATCTCCTCTTTTCCTTAAAGAGCCTTCCAACGTTCAACAGCAAGTTGAGTACGACCCTGAAACAAATGAGTACACGATCAAGGAAAAAATGGGTAAGCTCAATTACCGTACTCCCTATTCCATGACAGCTACGGATTACATGAAGTGGGATCAAGAGAGGGCTTTACAACAATATTGGCGAGAACGTGCAATTTCTGCCGGTCAAGTGGCCTCCGGCACCGGCCTGATACCACAGATTTATATCGGCGGCGAAATTTTTGAGAAGATCTTTGGATCAGGAACGATAGATATCCGCCCACAAGGCTCGGCTGAACTTACCTTCGGCGTATTGGCCAACAAACGCGAAGACCCTACATTGAGTGTAAGGCAACAGAACATAGTAAATTTTGATTTCCAGCAACGTATTCAGATGAGCGTATTGGCCAAGATTGGTGATAAGATAGAGTTTCAAACAAACTATAATACTGAGGCTTCATTTGAATTTGAGAATAAATTAAACCTAAAATATGAAGGAAAAGAGGATGAGATTATCCAACTCATTGAAGCCGGAAATGTTACGCTTCCTCTTAACAGCACGCTAATCACTGGAAGCCAGGCCCTTTTTGGTATTAAAACCAAACTGAAGTTTGGACGTGCAACTGTAACCACCGTGTATTCGGAACAAAAGAGTGAGACTCAAAGTATAACAGTTCAAGGTGGCGCGCAGACCAATGCTTTTTTACTCAATTCGGATCAATACGAAGAAAATAAACATTACCTACTTGCTCAATATTTTAGAGAGACGTATGATACTGCTCTCTCCGAACTACCTGTGATACGATCAAACGTTAACATTACAAAGATAGAGGTGTGGGTAACAAACATTGGCGCTGCCGTTACCGACAATCGTAACATCATAGCATTACAGGATCTGGGAGAAAAAAACCCATACAGCCCGAATGTTACCGGAAAGCCAAGCGTATTTCCTGATAACTATCGTTCCAATAACCTGATGGAGATGCTTTTATCTTTTGAGCCGGATATCAGGGATATTAACAAGGTATCGCAGATAATCACAGACGCGCCATTTTATTTTGAAGCCGGGGTTGATGCAGTGAAGGTGGAAAGCGCCAGAAAGCTCAGCCCAAACGAATACACTTTTAACGGCAAACTTGGCTTTATCTCGCTAAATACCACCCTAAATCCTGATCAGGTTCTTGCTGTGGCCTTTCAGTACAATGTTATTGGCGACACGACACTTTATCAGGTAGGCGAATTTTCTGACGGCGGTATAAACTCACCGAAAAACCTTATCGTCAAGTTGTTGAAAAGCAACTCCCTTAGCACAAGAGTTCCTATTTGGAATCTGATGATGAAAAACGTTTACCCCATCGGAGCTTATCAAATTCAAAGCAAGGATTTCATTTTAAATATCCTCTATTCAGGAAATCAAAATGCTGTACCGACAAGCTATCTGACCGACGCCGGCAATGCAAGTGGTATCCCGCTTATCAGGGTGCTCAACTTCGACAACCTTGACCCTCAGTTAAATCCACCCTATGATGGTATCTTCGACTTTATTGATAATGCAGCCACACAAGGCGGCACCATTCAATCTACAAACGGTAAAGTCTATTTTACTGTATTAGAGCCATTTGGAAGCTATTTACGCGCTAAAATAGGAGATGATGATATTGCCGATCGTTTTGTTTATGATTCGCTATACACATTGACAAAAACGGGAGCTCAGCAGTATCCTGAGAAAAACAAATTCATGTTGGAAGGATTTTATAAATCCTCATCAGGATCGGAAATCTCGTTGAACGCTATCAACGTGCCGCAAGGTTCGGTAAAAGTAACAGCGGGAGGAGCCCCTTTGATGGAAAATGTAGATTATACGGTGGACTATACATTAGGACGTGTGAGGATCATCAATGAAGGTGTGCTCAATTCGGGAACTCCAATAAATATTTCGCTCGAAAGCCAGTCATTTTTTAGTGTACAGACTAAAAGGATGATGGGAACACATATTGATTATCGGATAAACGAAAATTTTAATATCGGAGGCACCCTTCTCAACCTTACCGAAAGACCGTTAACCCAAAAGGTAAGCTACGGCAACGACCCTATTTCAAATACAATCTGGGGTATGGATGTCGCCTATCAGACACAATCGAGGCTGATAACAAAAATTGTGGATAAACTGCCTTTTATTGCAGCCAAAGATGAATCCAGAATAAACATAGATGGTGAATTTGCACATTTTGTCCCTGGTCATGCTAAAGTTATCGGATCCACAGGAACCTCCTACATTGACGATTTTGAGGCTGCTAAATCTACCATTGATCTGAAAAATATGGCCTATTGGCAACTCTCCAGTACACCTCAAAAACAGACAACAGCCGATATGTTTCCAGAAGCGGCGCCCTCCACTGGACTGGCATACGGTTTTAATCGTGCAAAACTTGCCTTTTATGTTATAGACCCACTTTTTTACGACGAGACCGGTAGCCTTAGACCTTCAAATATCAACCTTAACGAACTTTCGGATCATCAGGTTAGGCAGGTGCTCGAGACTGAGGTTTTCCCAAATAAAGATGTCCCAAACGGCGTACCTACTAACATTCCAATTCTTAATCTGGCCTATTATCCTTCGGAGCGAGGACCTTATAACTATGACGTTGAAGGGGAGCCAGGAATATCTGCAGGTGTCAATGCCGACGGGTTACTAAATTTACCAGAAACACGTTGGGGAGGCATCATGCGTAAGATCGAGTCAACAAACTTCGATGCCACAAACGTAGAATACATTGAGTTCTGGTTGATGGATCCCTTTGTAAAAGGCGCCGATAACTCCGGCGAGCTTTATTTTAATCTTGGTGATATTTCCGAAGATATCTTACGCGATGGAAGAAAAAGTTTTGAGCATGGACTTCCGCCAACAGAAGAGGTAGAGAATGTAGATACAACGATATGGGGAAGGGTGCCTTCATTTCAGGCTTTAGTGGATAACTTCAGCAATGTACCTGGATCAAGGGCTTTCCAGGATGTGGGATTGGATGGACTACGTACTGAAGATGAACGGTCATTTTTTCAAACGCAATTTCTCGAACCTCTTGCAGCTTTGTATGGTTCCGAATCGGAAGCTTACAAACAGGCTATATTAGACCCTTCTTCTGATAATTATCACTATTTCAGAGGTTCTGATTATGATAAAGACGAGAAATACTCCAGTATCCTGGAACGTTATAAAAACTTTAACGGCCCTGATGGGAACTCGCCCACAGAGGACATTAACCCCGAATCATATCCTACCGCTGCTACTACTCGGCCTGATGCTGAAGATATAAACCGCGACAACACACTTAGCGATGATGAACGCTATTTTCAGTACAAGGTACTTATTGACCCCAACAAGATGAATGTTGGTGAAAATTATATTACTGACATATACAATGCGCAAGGTATCCGACTTCCAAATGGTCAGATCGGCGAGGTAAAATGGTATCAGTTCAAAATTCCGGTAAGAGACCCTGAGAAGATCATCGGAGGGATTCAGGATTTTCAGTCAATACGCTTTTTGAGGATGTTTTTGAAAGGGTTCGAAAACCCGATCGTCCTACGTTTTGCTACCCTTGATCTTGTTAGAGGAGAGTGGAGAAGATACCGATATGATCTGTTAGCTCCTGGCGAGTACATACCAAATGATATTCAGAGCGAGACCTCATTCGATATTCTTTCCGTTAACATTGAAGAAAACGGCAAAAGGCAGCCTATCCCTTACGCCATCCCGCCGGGAATTGAACGTGAAGTGAACTTAGGCACCACAAACCTGCAACAACTCAATGAGCAATCAATGGTGTTGAGGGTATGTAACCTCATTGACGGCGATGCGAGAGGGGCTTATAAAACTACCGACTTCGATTTCAGAGATTATGGCTTTATCGAAATGTTTGTACATGCCGAAAAACTTATAGACAATCAGGAGCTTAACCATGGCGACCTCACCGTCTTTATGCGTTTTGGCGCCGACCTCACCGAAAATTATTATGAATATGAGATACCATTACATTTCACACCTTGGCATACATCATATAATGAGCCTGATCTGATATGGCCTGAAGAGAATAAGTTTAAAATTGACTTGAAACGTCTTGTTCAGTTTAAAATCGAACGTAATGAGCAGATGCGAAATGCCGGAGCCACCGGTATCAGCCTGACAATGCCTTTTTATGCTTTCGATGGTAATAACAGGGTAACAATACTCGGCAGCCCAAATCTGAGTAGTGTAAAAGCCATAATGATTGGGGTTAGAAATCCTAAACAAACCTCATTTTCGATAAATGATGACGGAGAGCCTAAATGTGCGGAAATTTGGGTTAACGAATTGCGCCTTACCGACTTCAATAACCAAGGAGGATTTGCTGCAACAGCAAGGCTTAGAAGCGACCTCTCCGACTTTGGAAATATCACCCTTACAGGATTATTCAGCACACCCGGGTTTGGAACAATTGAAAAGAAAACCAGCGAGAGATCAAAAGAGTTTATAAAGAATTGGGACTTCTCCTCCAACCTCGAATTAGGTAAGTTTTTCCCTGAAAATGCCGGTATTAAGATACCAATGCACTTCGACTATTCGGAATCGAGGACAGACCCTAAATATAACCTGCTCGATCCGGATGTTTTACTCAGAGAGGATGTCAAAACATTCGATACGAAACAAGATAGAGATTCAATAATCAGAATCAATCAGGATTATGTTCAGCGCAAGAACATAAACTTTATTAATATGAGGAAAACAAAAATGGGCGCCTCACAGAAAACCAATTTTTATGATATCGAAAACTGGGGATTCACCTATTCATATTCCGAAATATATGCCCGTAATGTTGATTATCAATACGATATACAGAAGAAATATCTGGGAGGAATCGGTTACAACTTCAATACCGTCCCAAAAAACTATCGTCCTTTTTCCTCTATTAAATTTTTCAGCCCTAAACCGTTGACTTTCATAAAAGACTTTAATTTTTACCTACTCCCTAAGCTCTTCTCCTTCCGTACCGATATGATACGCGAATACAACAAACGTCTTTTGCGTAATAAGAGTCAATATGCGGTATTGATAGAGCCTACTTATTTAAAAAAATGGGACTGGACACGTAATTACAGCTTGAACTGGGATTTAACAAGTTCGCTCAGAATAGACTATAAAGCCGATGTGGGCTCATATATTGACGAGCTGCCCGGAAGCATTGAAAAGGATGATCCTGATTACAAAATAAAAAAGGAGAGGATTAAAACGGAGATTAAAAACTGGGGTAGCAAGACATTATATAATCAGATGACAGGGATCAACTATACCCTTCCCATCAGCAAGCTGCCATTACTTGATTGGGTAACTGCCAACGCGCGCTATCAGGTGAATTATCGCTGGCAGGCTTCGCCTAAGTCGCTACAAGCACGTTTCGGTAATCAGATTGAAAACTCTAGCAACATTCAATTAAATGGAAGCTTATCCTTTGATAGAATTTATGATAAGATACCCGGACTAAAAAAGATAAATCAGCCACGAAGCCCGCAGCGGGCAGGTGGGATGACACGCCCGGGAATGCAACAACAACAACAAAAAAAATCGGAACAGGATACCGTTAAAAAAGAGAGACCTGATTATTTCAGAATAGCGGGAAACACTTTTCTTAGACTATTAACCGGCTTTAAACGTGCTTCGCTGGCTTATTCACAAGGTAATGGCATTTTATTACCCGGCTTTGTACCCGAAGCGGGTTATGTAGGCAACGACTGGGGGCAAAATGCACCAGGAATGGGATTTATTTTTGGCAGCCAAAAAGATATACGCCCCAAAGCGGTAGCAAACAACTGGCTTACGATGGATACTTTGTTAAATTCAGCATATATCACGAAATTTAATGAACAGATAAACTTTAGAGGTAATTTTGAACCATTTGCTGATTTTAAAATTGAGCTCAATGCCGATCGAAACTACTCGCTCAACCATCAGGAATATTTCAAAGCAGATGCCAATGGAACATTTGCTTCCTATTCGCCACAGGAACAGGGTAATTTCAGTGTATCGGTACTTACATGGGGTACGGCATGGGCAAAGGATAACGACAAAGATCAAAATGAAAATTTTGAGAGATTAAAAGAAAACCGCAAAGAGATAGCTTTTAGGCTGGCTAACGCAAATCCCAACTGGTCAAAAACAAAAGTTGATTCTACCGGATTCCCCGAAGGATATAGCTCATCGCAACAAGAGGTGCTTCTATATAGCTTTTTGGCAGCTTATACAGGCAAAGAGGCCGCTAATATCAAACTAAACACAATGCCTGCCATACCAATGCTGAATTGGCGTTTAACGTATAATGGACTTGCAAGGCTCGAACCATTCAAAAAATTCCTCCGAACGTTAACCATAACACATGGTTATCGGAGCAATTACAGCGTTGGCTCATTTCAAACAAACCTCCTCTACCGTGAGTTTAATGGGGGCGCTTCAGCGTTCGATGACAATCATAATTTTATTCATGAACATTTAATAGCGCAGGTGAGCATAACAGAGCAGTTTATGCCACTCATATCATTCGATATGAACTGGATTAACAGTTTGATGTCCAAGTTTGAAATTAAAAAGACAAGAAGCCTATCGTTAGGATTTGTCAACAATCAACTTACCGAGATTAACTCAAACGAGTATGTAATAGGGTTGGGATATCGTTTTAAAGAGGTGCAGTTTAGTATAAGAAGCACTACCGGCGGCAGCCAGGGAAGCAGAAAAACTGTAAAAAGCGATTTGAATGTTAGAGCCGATTTCTCCTTAAAAACCGATAAGACAGTGCTTCGAAGGATAGATGAAGATCTTAATCAAGTGTCGGCAGGTCAAAAGGTTACCTCACTCAACCTTTCAGCCGATTATACCGTAAATCAACGACTTAACCTCCGAATCTTCTTCGATAAAGTTACCAACAATCCATTTGTATCTTCACAATATCGCACTTCAACTACTAAAGCAGGTATAACGCTAAGATTTACCCTCGCCCAGTAAATTTGTTGAATGAGCTATTGTTACTTCTCTCGGCTCCATGGCCATGCCATGATACCCCCTTCGAGGACTTTTACATTTTTGTAGCCGTTGGCTTTTATCACCAATGATGCTTCGTAGCCCCTAAGCGATATTTTACACCAAACAACGATTTCGGTATTCTTATCTTCCGGCAGCTCATTAATACGACTACGTAGCTGTCCGAGCGGAATAAGTTTTTCGCCAATGCCAAGGCGCATTTGTTCGAACTCGTTCGGATTACGTACATCTATCAGATGGATTGGCTCTTTGTTGTTCAATTTATTTTTCAGTTCTTCAGAAGATATGCCTTTGAACAATCCTCTCAGTTTGTTTTGCATAATATGAGCCGTGGCGATGCTATGATCAATGGCGAGGGAAAATGGCGGAGCGTAAGGCAGGTCGGCATTTACCATATCTTCAACAGTGAATTTACCCTTAATTGCTATTGCCCAGATAGCCAACTGCTTGCTTACATCGCCAGGGCCAATTACTTGTGCTCCTAGTATTAATCCGCTTGATTTATCAACTACCAATTTGGTTATCAGTAATTGTCCTTTCATGAATCCGGGTTTATCAAGGCTGGTGTTTACAACTGTTTCGATGTTATTAAATCCTAATTTAATGGCATTTTGTTCAGATAAGCCAGTTGATCCGACACCATAGTCGAACACCTTACAAACACCTGTTTGTATGGTTCCGGGATATTTGGCCACATTTCCCAAGATCACGTTCTCGCCCGCAACCCGTCCTTGTAGGTTGGCCAAATCGCCAAAGGGAGCATGAACGGGTTTTTGTGTTATCAAGTTTGGTATCTCTACGCAATCGCCGACAGCGTAAATATCCGGATCGGAGGTCTGCATATAACCATTTACAACAATTCCGCCGGTTGGGCTTATTTCCAAGCCGGCATCTTTAGCAAGTTTGCTATTTGGAATTACTCCTATTGCAACTACAGCTAAATCGCACGGAATCTCAGTGCCATCATTTAGTTTTACAGCTTTTAGCTTCCCGTTTTCTCCTAAAAATGAAGCGACGCCATTTCTTAAAATGACATTTGCCTTGGTTTGTATGTATTTCTCAATCAGGCGGGCTAAATGTTTGTCAAGGAAAGTTAAAAGCTGTGGCAAAAGCTCAATTAATGTTATTTCAATCCCCGCCAGATTCAACGCTTCCATTGTTTCTATCCCAATCAGTCCTCCACCAATAACAACGGCCTTTTTTATCTTACCCTCCTCGCCTACTTTTCGCAAATAATCGGCATCGGATAATGATTGCAAAGTGGTTATTCCGTCAAGATCGGCGCCAGGGATTTGAGGTTTGCGTGGAACAGCCCCGGTAGCTATAATAAGCTTATCGTACTCTAACGTGCCCTTTTCTCCTGTAAGAAGATTTTCGTATTCAACTTTTTTTGCTTTACGATTTATTGATGTAACCTCCGTATTAACATGAGTAACGATTTTCTTGGCATTCCAGAAAAATTTCGAATCTCGGATAACCCCGGCAGGTGAACAAAGTAATTGATCGCGATCATCAAAAAAGCCTCCTACATAATAGGGATAACCACAAGATGCCATTGACATATCGGATGCCTTTTGAATCATAATGATCTCGGCGTTTTCATCGAGCCGGCGAGCCCTGGAAGCTGCTTTAGGACCAGCAGCAGAGCCTCCAATAACTATTATACGTTTATTTTTCATGATGTTTTTTTATTAAATCAGTTATAAAATAATATGATAAATAGGCGGCAAAATTAATATTTCATTTGCACCTTGGCTAAATTAAGATTAAAGGCTATTGAAGATCAAACTCTACACTTTCTGAAAGAAGATTGAGATATCAGAATTATTTTTTTTGCTCAATTATTTCTAAATAAATTTGACGTTCAACATATTAAATCAGAAAGGTATTTGCAAAAGCTTCCGATACAATCAATTAAAAACGTTTGCTAAAATACAATCCATTTATGTTTTATTGTATTCATTACTAAATGAGCAGTATTGCGCGAATTGGTTTTGAAAAGAATATTGGCGCGATGTTTATCAACAGTTCTTTTACTTAAAAATAGTTTTTCACTGATCTCTTTATTTGAAAGGCCAAGGCAAATCAATTGAAGAATTTCGGTTTCCCTTTCTGACAGATTAATTCCTGTGTCTTCTTCCAAGCTTTTTTTATTCAAATTTTTGACGATACTTAGGAGCAATTCGTTCGAAAAGTAATGATCGCCGGCCATAACCGACTCAATAGCTTCTCGCACTTCAGCTATTTCCGAGTTTTTCAACAAAAACCCCTTCACACCGGCATCAATCATTTTGTAATAATAGGCTTCGTCGCCAAACATTGACAGGGCTATAATTCTGATATCGGGATATAACTCGGTGGCACGGCGTGTGGCTTCAATACCATCAATTATTGGCATGCTTATATCCATCAACGTTACATCGGGAAGGTGAGTTGCAAGTGATTGCAGGTATTCATTGCCATCGTTGGCTTCGGTAATCTCAATATTCGGATAACTATTGACGAGTAAAAGGCGAAGCCCGTTGCGAAATAACTTATGATCATCAACTATTGAGAGTGTAAATTTCCTACTTTTCATTTTAAACTTGGCATTTTTAACTAAAAGAGTTCATTTAAACATTATGTTTTAGAGTAAATTATTGTTTCTTAATGCCATTGGCATCCGAACACAGAAAAATAAACGAATAACTGTTTGGCTAATTTAATCTATTTTCTTACGAGCTTTATAACGGCGCTAAATTGGTATTTTATTTTCATCTTGAATTTTCAACTCTACTGTAACAATGATACCTTCATCGGGCCAACTTTCAATTTCGAACTTACCGCCAAGTGAGCTGATTCTCGAGCGGATATTGCCAATTCCCATTCCTTTATTATCGGCCATCAGCAGCTTTTCCTGATCAAAGCCAATCCCATCGTCTTGATATAGTAATTTCAGTTGATCATTTTCTTCATCTAAACTTATCAAAACTTTGTTAGCATCTGCATGTTTCACCGTGTTGTGTATCAGTTCGCATACCGTTCTGAACAACACTATTTCCATGTTACCACCATATCTCTGATCAATGATATTTGTTCTGAATTCAAAACGCAGCTTACTGGTTTGCTCCAAATTGTCAATAAACGATTGTATTGCAGTGGGAAGTCCGAAGTTTTCAAGCATGTGAGGACTCAGATTGTTAGAAATCTCTTTAAGAGTATATATTGACTCATCTATTGTGGAGATCATCCTTTTAAGTATTTCGTGTCCGCCGGTCTGGCTTTCATTTAGTGCCGATGTTAGCAGTTTTGCTGACGAGAGCAAGGGGCCAAGTCCATCGTGCAGCTCTTTGGCCAACCGGTGCCGTTCGCTTTCCTCGGTGCGGATAATAGTGTTAAGCAGACGTTTGTCGGCAGCCGAACGCACCTCCTCAAGCTTAAAAAGATAATTAAGCACCTTTTTTACATAAAACATCCCCACCAACATTAGTAACGATATTATTACCCCAAGCCAGCTATTGAGCATCAGTATGTTATCGGAGATAGCCTTATCCATGTACGAAAAGTATTCAATCACACGCCTTACAGCCATTACAAAAAGAGCTATCGAAAGCAAAATCCAGCTCGAATTATACTTTGTGGCTCTAATCAGGCTAATAACAATAATTGCAGCGCCAAAATGGAGAGCAATGGAAAAAATAAGAGCATATTGTGTAAGCATAGCAGTAATTTTTGATGTAAAGATACAAAAATGCCAGACACATAAGTTTGACAAGTTCATTAATATTGTTTGAAAGCAATATTTTAAAAAAAATGCCCTGAAACATTTATACTATTGGAGAGACGATTTCTGATATTATCTTTCAAGATGGAGATTATTAACAAGTCAACATAATAAGTTTATTTTGCGGCATGAATGATTTTAGAAAAAATGCAATCGTAACAGGCGCTACCGGCGCTATCGGTACAGCTATTGCCAGACAGTTAGCTGTCAAGGGTTTTGATGTAACAATAATTGCCAGAAACGAGCAAAAGGCATTAAAAACCGTGAATGAGATTCAAACAAGCAGTAAAAACCATAATGTAAGCTTTTTACTTGCCGATCTATCAGTAAAGTCCTCTATACAACAGTTGGCTAGTAACTGGGAGCGACCGCTTCATGTGCTTATCAACAATGCTGCCGTTACACCCCGCACACGCGAAGAAACCAATGAGGGCATCGAGTTACAATGGGCTACAAATGTTTTGGGCTATTTCTGGATGATCAACTGTTTTACGCCATTTCTTAAAATGGCAGCGCCGGCAAGGGTAGTAAACGTAGCCAGTTATTGGGCCGGCGACCTTGACATTTCCGATTTGGAGTGTAAAAGACGGCGATATGACAACGATATGATCTATCGTCAAAGCAAACAGGCAAACAGGATGCTCACTATTGTTTTTGCTGAAAAACTAAAGCCTTTTGGTATTACTGTAAATGCTGTTCATCCCGGTGATGTAAACTCGACCTTGAGCAACAACCTTGGATATGGAGGCTTCCAAACGCCGGATCAGGGCGCCGACACCCCCGTATGGGCTGCCACACAACCAGAACTGACAGACATAACAGGGAAGTATTTTGAACGAAGAGAAGAGACTACTTGTCAGTTTGCATCCAACAAACCTTTGGCATACAAGCTTTTTGAGATTTGCGAAAGATATTAAAACGGTTAGTTATCAAATCTTTTTAACTCAAAAGTATTTCCGTCAAAAACACCATAAGAGAAGTTTGTGAGCCAATCGCCCAGGTGGATGTAGTAGCTGTTATCACCGATCTTTTCCATATTTACCACATGCCAATGTCCGAAAACGAAATAATCAATCTGCCGGCCTTGTGAGAGTATATCCCTGCAATACACAGCAATCCTTGCATTTTGAAAATCATATTCCTCCCCCCTTTCGGCCTCTTTTATCAGATTCGCATATCGGCTTTTTGCCGACCAATAGAGGCCCAACCACACTCCTATATCAGGGTGTAGCCACCTGAACAAAAATTGATTTATCTTTAATTCAAAAACATTTTTTAAAAATTTGTATCCCCTATCGCCGGGGCCTAATCCATCGCCATGTGCCAAAAAAAAACGCTTCCCGCCAATCACCCTCTCTATTGGCTGGCGATACATTGTCATACCTATTTCCTTTTCCAGATAATCGAATGCCCACATATCATGATTGCCTTTAAAAAAATGGATTGGAATACCGGAGTCGGTTATTTCGGCAAGCTTACCCAGAAGCCTGACATACCCTTTTGGTACAACAGTTTTGTATTCGAACCAAAAATCAAAAAGATCGCCCATTAAAAAAATCTCGACAGCATCATTTTTTATCAAATCAAGCCAACGGATAAACTTCTCTTCCCGTTGTGCTCTACTTTTCCTGTCGGGGATTCCAAAATGTAAATCAGAAGCAAAATATATCATTTTTATAGGAAGTTAACAACCCTGTTTTCAAAACTTTCGGTAAAAATAAGCATATACAGAAATACTGAACTTTACCACCCTCTTTTTCGGAAATCTTCGGTTTATTATCAATGTTTAAAGTACTCAGCAATAGCTTTTTTTATTTCTCCGAATTTTTTACCCTTAGCCACAATCGCGCCCTCTTCGTTACAAAAATAGTAATATGGCAAATCTTGGGGGATGTTGAAAAGAGTTACAACCGGCGAGCTGATTCCATTGAGATCAGAAACGTTGATCCATGTTAATCCATCCAACCTGACAGCATCTTTCCAGTAACGCGCCTGATGATCGAGGGAGACGGCATAGATCTCAAAACCCGAATCCCTATAATCATTGTAAATATCTTTAAGCTGGTGATTTGCTGCCCGGCAGAGCGGCGACCACGATACCCAAAAATATACTAATACTGCCCTGCCTTTCAAATCAGAGAGCCTAAACGAAACCCCATCAGCATCATTTAAAATAATATCCGGAACAGGCCGGCCAGCGCTTAAGCTTTCTTCAATAACCCGCTGATCTGTAAGGCGTTCTTTTATTTCCGATACTCTATTGTGATGCTCCAAAACATGACTGTTGTCAGGATATTTCTTCATCAAAACACTATCAATAAAACAATAAATATCAAAATCCTGCTCGCGGTCGAAAATAGGCTGATTTGCAAAGCGATGGTTTATCAGCAAAAGGGATGCAAACGAGCCTGAATTATTAAGGATAAAATTTTTTGTAAAAGAGTACTGATCTTCAACCAGTTGCCTCAAAACGCTATCAACATTCAGTTTGACGGCATAAAAGTTCTCGAGATGTGTACTGTTAAAAAAAACCTTACGTAA
>JAAYWF010000028.1 GCA_012516825.1 Lentimicrobium sp.
GTATCATTACCTCGGCATACATCGCTCTTATGCCTATAAAACAGGTGAACACTGCTTATTATCATTATCTGCTTCATGCTTTTGATATTATGAAAGTGTTTTACAACATGGGCAATGGTGTACGACAAGGACTGAATTTTTCTGAGTTTTCACGCCTAATGGTATTTCAGAAATTATATCACTGAATGGTAAAGAGATAACCAACTTTTCATTGTACGTATCCGAAGGCTGGTCAGGGGTTTCACTTCCTATTAATGCCACATGGCCACTATTAGAGGATATTTTCGGACTTGAAATAAACAATGTAGTAGTGATGAGCGATAATGAACATATATTTTATCCTGAACAAAACATCAACCAGATAGTCGAATGGCAGGAAGGCGTGGGATACTACATAAAAGCCAATTTGGAATTTTTAAAAAATATTGTCGGCTTTAGTCCAAGCAGTAAAACCGTGCAGCTCAACTCGGGATGGAACATTATACCAGTTATGAGCTTTGATGACATTCCTGTCTCGCTTATTGATATTGAGCTTGGTAGTAAATTAAAATTGATTAAAGAGGTGGCGGGTACAGCGATCTATTGGCCTGAAATCAATATTCAAACGCTCGAAAAACTATCGCCGGGCAAGTCGTACTTTATCTATCTAAACGAATCGGGCAGTTTCTCTTTCGGTGAGTAGCTTACCTTTATTACTTTAACCCCCTATTACTTGGATAGATTTTATAAAAAGGTAAAGATTAGTCTTATTTTATAATTTGAAGAACGATCAATTATTGTATTTTACAACAAAATGATTTTTAATGGAATGCTATTGTTGAAAATTTTCAAGCTGATGCACTAACGTTTCCCACCTCTCCATCTCTTTTGCCAGTTCATTCTTAAGAATTTCATACTTATGGTATATTTCACCGGATTTTATAAGAGGATGAGAAGCGTCGGGTTTAGCAAGCAGAGCATCAAATTCAGCCAAATCAGATTCAAGTCGGATGATAATTTTTTCTGATTTCTCTAATCTATTTTGAAGTTTTCGCAACTCCCGGTCTATCGCTTTCCTTCGTTCAAAATCGAGCTTACTTGCCGAAGGCGTATTTGTTTCTTCAACAAGAGATTGCGTTTTAGCCTTTTGGTTTAACTGATTGAGATGCTCCATCTTTCGCGATTGCAAAAAATCATGCACATCTCCGATATACTCCTTAACTCCTTTATTGTGAAACTCAAATACTTTTTCTGTCAATCCCGACAAAAAATCACGATCGTGCGAAACGATGATCAATGTTCCGTCAAATTGCAAAAGCGCGCTCTTTAAAATGTCTTTCGAACGCATATCAAGATGGTTAGTAGGCTCGTCAAGAATCAGAAAGTTAACCGGTGTAAGTAACATACGAGCAAGCGAAAGCCTTGATTTCTCCCCACCCGACAACACCTTAACCTTCTTATCTAAGTCATCCCCTCTAAACAAAAAACTACCCAACAAACCCTTCACTTTCGTTCTCCATTCTCCTGTTGCAACATCATCAATAGTTTCAAAAACAGTTCGCTCCATATTGAGCATTTCATGCTGATTTTGGGCATAGTATCCAATTTTCACAAGGTGTCCATATATTAAAGTCCCGCTATATGGCAATTCTCCAACAATCACCTTTGCGAGGGTAGATTTTCCTTCTCCATTTCGCCCTACAAATGCGATCTTTTCTCCTCGTGAGATAGAAAAGTTAAGATTTTGCAATACCAAGTGTTCACCATAGGCTTTTGAAAGATTTTCGAGCCTCAATGTTACTCTTCCTGAATGAGGCGAGGGTGGGAAGCGTAATCGTATGGCTGAATTATCGGTTTCTTCAATCTCAATTTTATCCATCTTATCGAGCATTTTTATCCTCGATTGCACTTGACGTGCTTTGGTGTTTTTATATCGAAACCGTTCAATGAAGCGTTCAATTTGTGCAATTTGTTGTTGCTGATTATTGTAGCTCGCCATTTCGCGCTCGCGGCGTTCAGCCTGCATCTGTTCATATTGAGAAAAAGAGGCTTTATAATCAAAAATCTTTCCCATTGTAATTTCAATGGTACGGTTTGTTATATTATCCAAAAAAACACGATCGTGCGAAACTAACACGATAGCTCCGGGGTAACTGATCAAAAAATCCTCAAGCCACTGTATCGCCTCTATGTCGAGATGGTTTGTTGGCTCGTCAAGTAGCAATACATCAGGCATTGTAAGCAATATTTTGGCAAGCTCTACACGCATCTGCCATCCACTACTAAATTCGCGCAACGGCCGCGAAAAATCCTCACGTTCAAACCCAAGTCCTATCAAGACTTTTTCGGTATTTTCATCAATTTTATGACCATCTGTCAAATTAAACCGATCATTGAGGTCGTTTAGCCATTCTACAAGGTTAAGATAGCTTTCGGAGTGATAATCAGTACGGTTGGAAATTTCATTTGTAAGTCTTTTTATTTTTGATTCAATGGCAAGTACTTCTTTGAATGTCTGCCGTGCTTCTTGAATTACAGTGAGTTTACTATCCGGGGCCATCTCCTGTCGCAAAAAGCCAATGCTTTGGCCGGCTGGAGATGCTACTGAGCCGGTTTCAGGTTCAAGCTCTCCGGCAATAACCCTTAACAATGTTGTTTTCCCTGCGCCATTTCGGCCTACAAGCCCAATCCTATCACGATCATTAATAAGAAAAGTGATACTATCAAAAATATATTCTCCTGTAAAATGAACCGAAATGTTGTTTATTGAAAGCACTATACAA
>JAAYWF010000204.1 GCA_012516825.1 Lentimicrobium sp.
GCGAGATACCCAACCATCGGCAATAGCCTTTATTGGTTTACCTTCAACGCCTTGTGTGCGGATATCAATACCTGAGTGCAGATGTCCGTTACGTAGCTCGCCAAAAGTGCCTGACAGAGAAATAGGAAAATCTATCGGTGATCCAAAATAATCGGTAGGATATTTATTTTGGCTCACCAGTAACATGGGTTGAACAATAAGAACAAGAGAAAGTATTTTTTTTATAAAGCTCATAAGTTCAAAAAGTAACAATATGACTTAAAAGCCATTGAATGCAGGCTTTTTATTGAAAAGAGATCAAAGGTTTTTAGCTTAAAATGAGTGGATGATCTTGAGAAATTCGTCAGCCTTTAACGATGCGCCGCCAATAAGTCCGCCATCAACATCCGGTTGCGAGAAGAGTTCGCCGGCATTACCGGCATTCACTGAGCCTCCATATAAAATGGTGGTGCTGTTTGAAATACTGTTGCCGTATCTTTTGTTTATAAAGTTCCGGATAACATTATGCATCTCTTGTGCTTGTTGGGGAGTAGCTGTAACTCCTGTTCCGATTGCCCAAACCGGCTCATAAGCGATAACCACATGTGCAAATAAATCGGGATTAAGATGAAATAGGGACTCTTCAATTTGTTTTTTTACCAAATCGAAATGATCGTTTTTATGACGTATTTCTAATTTTTCGCCGCAGCAAAAAATCGGGATAAGATTGTTTTTAAGCGCTACATCCACCTTTTTTGCGAGCATTGCATGGCTTTCGTTAAAATATTCCCTTCGTTCGGAATGACCTATGATTACGCACTGGGCGCCGGTTGATCTGATCATTGCTGCACTCACTTCGCCGGTAAAAGCTCCCTTTTCTTCGCTACAACAATTTTGTGCTGCTATTTTGATCTGTTTGTGCTCTTTGGTCATATCAACGGCGCTTTCGAGTGTGATAAACGGAACTCCAAACACCACCTGCAACTCGTTAGGTGAAAGAGGGGAGGGGTTATTCAGCAAACCTTCGGTAATGGCGTTGATAAGCCTTCTACCTTCTTCTAAGGTGGTATTCATCTTCCAGTTGCCCGCTGCAATTTTTATTCGCATAATACTATTGTGTTATAAATTTTCAGCAAAGATAGGAAAAGCGGTTAATTACGGGTGTAGAATGTGATAAGATGGATTATCGGCAATTGACAAGGGTTTGAGTTATTGGAGGTAGCGGTTTTTTCTTTTAAATTTCTTTTAAAATACCCATTTAAAAAATTATTTTTTTCTTTATCCCTATGTTTGTATTCTCAATTTGAGTTTGATAATTATGGTAAGATTAAAACGGCAGCCCAGTTTGATTGAGGCGCTCTTTCCAGTGTTTTTTCTTACGATTTTTATTTCCATAAATGTTTTCATTTTTGGTGAAGATTCGCTTTCCGGCTCTAACCAGATAGTATTGCTACTATCGGCAGCTGTAGCTGCTTTGATTGCATTTAGAACCGGCGTTAGCTGGGAAGCGCTTAATGATGGCATTGTAAAAAGCGTGGGATCGGCCATGTCGGCAATACTGATTCTGCTATTGATAGGGTCATTGGCCGGTACGTGGCTTTTGAGTGGAATAGTTCCTTCGATGGTTTATTACGGATTAAAGATTTTGAATCCTAAGATTTTTCTTTTTGCCTCTTGCATAGTTTGTTCAATTATTTCGTTGGCTACTGGCAGCAGTTGGTCAACAGTAGCCACCCTTGGCGTAGCTTTGCTTGGTATTGGCAGGGCGTTAGGGCTGCCGGATGGCTTGATTGCCGGTGCAATTATCTCCGGCGCTTATTTCGGTGATAAAATGTCGCCTCTATCCGATACTACAAACCTTGCATCGGCTATGGCTGAAGTTGATCTGTTCAAACATATCCGTTATATGACCCTTACCACCACGCCATCGCTGATCATCACTTTAATTCTGTTTCTGGTTATTGGCATTACACGTGGCGAAGCAACCGAACTAACCGATATTCAACCGATACTTGCAGCTTTAGATAGTACTTTTAACATAAATCTATTACTCTTCCTCGTCCCTGCTCTCGTTATTTTTATGATCATAAAAAAAGTTCCCGCCATCCCTGCACTTCTTACCGGTACGCTTGCGGGCGGCCTCTTTGCGGTGATTTTTCAGCCTCAAATTATTGAGCAGGTCAGTGGTGTTGAGGGTAAATTTCATCTTGCCTCCTATGTGGCGATAATGAAATCAATGTACACCAATATCAGCATTAAGACTGATCATGAGATGGTGAATAATTTGTTGCAAACTGGTGGAATGCGCGGTATGCTTAACACTGTATGGCTTATTATGTGCGCTATGGTGTTTGGTGGAGTAATGGAATCGGCAGGATTACTTAAACGGATCACACAGGGTGTTATAACACTTGTTAGAAGCCAAGGTTCACTGATTGCTTCAACAGCAGGAACTTGCGTGTTTTTCAATATAACGGCCAGCGATCAATATCTCAGTATTGTAGTACCCGGACGTATGTTTGCCGACACTTTTAAAGAGTACAATTTAGCTCCGCAAAACTTATCCAGAACATTAGAAGATAGTGGAACGGTAACATCTGTCTTAGTGCCATGGAATACATGCGGCACCACACAATCAACCGTATTAGGTGTTTCCACATTAATATATTTTCCCTATTGCTTTTTTAATCTGATAAGTCCGCTGATGACAATTTTATACGGCTATCTGAATATCAGGATTGAGAAACTCAAAAGCCAGAAAAGCTGATATCAAGGTAGTGAATGAATAGAGACAAATAGCTTGGTACAAATACATTAATAAACACTTGTATTCGAGGCTAAATAATTCGAAGGTGGGATTTTAGCTACAACTTGTTTATTTATTGCTTCGTCCTATGCCGTATTGCTTCGTAAATTATTATTGCTGCGGCTACCGAGGCGTTTAGAGAAGCTGTGCGGCCTATGATTGGAATTTTTACCTCGCGATCAGCTTTTTTTAGTAGCGCAGGAGCTATTCCATCTTCTTCTGATCCTATAATTATAGCGGTAGGGATGGTTAAGTCAATGTTGGTATATGTTTCTGACGCCTTTTCGTAGGTCGCAACAATCTGTAACCCACTTTTTTTCAGGTTATCAATGGTTTTGCTAAGATCGCCAACTTTGGAGATGGAAATAAAATTCAAAGCTCCGGCTGAGGTTTTCATGGCATCGGCATTTATCTGTGCGGAGTTTTGAGCCGGCACGATTATCCCGTGTACGCCTGCACACTCGGCAGTGCGTGCTATCGCTCCGAAGTTCCTGACGTCGGTAACTCTGTCGAGGATAATGAGCAGGGGCGCTTCACCACGTTCAAAAGCCATTTGTACTACCTCATCAATGGGCTGGTACGAAACCAATGAAGTAAAAGCGACAACTCCTTGGTGATTTTTGCGTGTGATACGATTTAGTTTTTCGAGAGGTACATATTGAAAATGTATCTGATTATCCTTTAAAAGAGTAAATAGCTCAGAGGCCTGATCGCTTTTCAATCCATTCTGTATAAACACTTTATCGAACTCTTTTCCAGCTCTGATAGATTCTATCACCGGTCGGATACCAAAAATAAAGTTGTCGTTTTTTCTCATATTGAAATTGTCATTAGGTGGGAGCGGGGAAGTTTTGTAAATAGCGTCTTATCCTGTCTGAATTATCTTTTAATCTAATTTCAATACAGCCAGGAAGGCTGACTGTGGCACTTCAACGTTCCCTACTTGACGCATTCGTTTTTTTCCTTTTTTCTGCTTTTCAAGCAATTTACGCTTTCTGGTTATGTCGCCTCCATAACATTTGGCTGTAACATCTTTACGCAATGCTTTTACTGTTTCACGAGCTATGATCTTTGAACCTATGGCAGCTTGTATTGCTACATCAAATTGTTGGCGAGGTATCAGTTCTCTAAGTTTTTCGCACATTTTACGGCCAAAGGTATAGGCATTATCCTGATGGATAAGCGTTGATAATGCATCAACCCGCTCTCCATTAAGCAATATATCGAGCCTTACAAGCTTTGCTATTTTGTATTCCGAAATATGATAGTCGAAAGAGGCATAACCGCGTGATATACTTTTTAGTTTATCATAAAAATCAAAAACGATCTCTGCAAGTGGCAATTCAAAAGTGATTTCAACCCGTTCGCTGGTAAGGTATATTTGATTTTTTAATACTCCTCTTTTATCAATACAAAGCTTCATCACTGCTCCAACAAATTCAGTCTTAGAGATAATTTGCGCTATTATGTATGGTTCTTCGATATAATCGAGGTAATTGGGATCGGGAAGCCCTGATGGGTTATGCACTTCGAGCATTTCTCCTTTTTTTGTGTAGGCTTTATAAGAGACGTTTGGCACTGTGGTTATCACATCCATATCGAACTCTCTGTCGAGGCGCTCCTGTACTATCTCCATGTGCAGCAGTCCAAGAAATCCGCATCGAAAACCAAAGCCTAAGGCTGCCGATGATTCAGGTTCGAAAGTAAGCGAGGCATCATTAAGTTGCAGCTTCTCTATGGAGGCGCGTAACTCTTCGTAATCATCGGCATCTACAGGATATATTCCGGCAAAAACCATAGGTTTCACATGTTCGAAACCTGCAATGGCAGTATGGCTTGGGTTTTCTACATGGGTTATTGTGTCGCCAACTTTTACTTCAGCTAAAACTTTAATTCCCGAAATAATATATCCAACATCTCCCGCTTTTAGCTTTTCTCTTGGCGAGTAGCCTAATTTCAGCACTCCAACTTCATCGGCATCATATTCTTTACCGGTAGCCATAAACTTCACAAAATCGTTTTGGCGTATTGTGCCATTAAATATTCTGAAATAGGCAATGATCCCTCTGTATGA
>JAAYWF010000029.1 GCA_012516825.1 Lentimicrobium sp.
AGATTCATCCAAAAGAATACAGATTTGTTGTTTTTCAGGATATTTCTAATGGCTATGCATTCCTGAGCAAGTCAACTGCATTTAGTAAAGAGACCATCAAATGGGAAGATGGCAACGAGTATCCTCTCATTAAGCTCGAAATTTCGCACACTTCACATCCCTATTTTACAGGGAAAATGAAACTTGTTGATACCGCAGGACGTGTGGATAAGTTCTTAAACAGATACAAGAAACATTACCAAAGTAAAGAGTAAGAATAGCATAGATAAAAAATCAAAAGATTGATAATAGCTCTCAAAACAATTGGGAGCTTTTTTGTTGCCATTAAGAAGATTATCAATCACTGATTGCTCCTATAAAGTCAATAGTTTAACCTAAAAGACCTTTCTACTGATAAGCTTTGATTAAAAATTGGAAATTGGTAAAAAATCTTTAGTCAACTGATGATAAACTAACTAACAATCTAAGAGTTTAAAAGCTCTTTTGAGATCAATCTCACTTTTTCTTTGGATTGAATCAATACGCCTATTAAGATATCTATAATCGTTCATTATTCACTACATTGTATTATCGGCGGAGTAGAAAAAAATTGATGCCTTGAGTTGCGAAATTGTTCAAAAGCAGTTGGTAGATTATTTTTATACCCTCAGCCGATAAAAAAATAAATTTCATCCTTTTACAAAAATTCACATAAGAATAGATAAACAACAAGTAATTTACCTACATTTGCGAAAAAAAATTATGGTTTACATTTTATTCGACGATTCTTCCCGAAACAATCTTTTACCACTGACATTTACCAAGCCTATTGCTGATTTAAGAGTTGGGATAATGACCATTAGAGAAAAGTGGGAAACTTATCTTAAAGCAAAAACTTATAGCCTTACCGAAGATTACCTTAGCGAGAAATATCCTTTTAACTCATCGGATGAGACAATATTGATCAATGGATCTATCATACCCAACAAGGAATTAGTAAAAAAAATCAAACGTTTAGGTAAAAACGAATCCATAGTTAATGACAAAGAAGAGGTCATAGCTCAAAGAATTGATACTGGCGATTTCGGATCAGCTCCCTCCCAAAATAGTGAAAGTACCATAAGTCATCTTTACGAAGGCGATTGTTTGAAATTAAATTATCCATGGGATATTTTCACGTTCAATCATCAGGCCATCGAAATGGATTTTGATATGGCCGTAAAACAAGGGCACGACCAAAAGCTTAATTCCACAAATACGATAATTGGCAACGGTAAATTATTCGTTGACAAAAGCGCTGTTGTTAATGGAGCTATATTAAACACTTCCACTGGTCCAATTTTCATCGGAAAAAATGCTGAAGTGATGGAAGGCGCTAATATACGTGGTCCCTTTGCACTTTGTGAAGGCGGGGTTGTGAAAATGGGAGCAAAAATTTATGGCGCAACAACAATAGGCACCTTTTCCAAAGTTGGTGGCGAATGTAATAATGTGGTCATAGGAAACTACACCAATAAAGCTCACGATGGCTTTTTGGGCAATTCAGTATTGGGCGACTGGTGCAATATTGGCGCAGATACAAATTCATCGAACCTTAAAAATACTTACGATCAGGTAAAAGCATGGAATTATCCAGATCAAACATTTATACCAACCGGATTGCAGTTTTGCGGGCTTATCATGGGCGATCATTCAAAATGTGCCATAAATACAATGTTTAATACCGGTACAGTAGTAGGAGTTAATGCAAATATTTTTGGCGCCGGTTTCCAGAGAAATTTTATTGCTTCGTTCTCATGGGGTGGAACCGCAGGCTTTACTCATTACGATATAGATAAAGCAATAGAGGTGGCCAAACAAGTATTCAAACGCCGAAACATTGAATTTAACTCTGTTGAAGAGCAAATCCTACGCCATGTTTATAAGCTGACTAAACTTAACCGAAGACATTAAATTAACAAAGTTGAAAGAAACGGCTCTGAACACTGTTTTATCAAAATATTGCATTTGTTTACCAATAACCTAAAACCCTCTTTCTATTAAATATTCTCAAAATAATAGTATTCCATCATTTATCACTAAAAACATTAATTCATTTTTCTTGTTACTTTTTTGACAGTGGGCTTGTTTCTGCCGAATCTTTAAATTTTTATTTGATAATTTGACACGCAAATATTTATGTTTGGAATTTCTGACAAAGACGCCATTCTTCTCAGTGATATAGCTGAAGGTGAAACTGAATTTATCCCGCTTCTTTCACAGGAAGATGAAGAGATTATCAATTCTGAGGAACTTCCTGAAACGCTTCCTATTCTTCCTTTACGAAACACAGTACTATTCCCGGGTGTAGTTATTCCGATAACCGTTGGGCGTGATAAATCTATACGACTGGTTAGAGAATATTACAACAAGAAAAAATCAATCGGCGTAATTGCTCAAAAACAATCGGAAACAGAAGACCCTACGCCTGATGATCTTTTTACAATAGGTACTGTTGCCACAATAATCAAAGTATTGCAAATGCCTGATGGTAACACCACGGTCATAATACAGGGCAAAAAAAGATTTAGACTTGATGAGATGATTTCGCAAGAGCCTTATTTCCTGGCAAGAATATCACCCTTTGAACCTACCGAGATAAAGGTAACACACGACAAAAGTTTTCAAGCTCTCATTTCATCGCTGAAGGATCTGGCTATAAAGATTATTAATATTTCGCCCAACATCCCGAGCGAAGGAGCTTTTGCTATAAAGAACATTGAAAGCCCGGTCTTTTTGGTCAACTTCATCTCGAGCAACCTCAACATTTCAGCAGCCGACAAACAAACGTTTCTTGAAATTTCGGATATTACACAACGTGCTACAAAAGTATTGGCAGCCTTGAGTAAAGAGCTGCAAATGCTCGAATTAAAAAACCAGATTCAGGATAAAGTTAAACTTGAATTAGATAAACAACATAGGGATTACATCCTTAACCAGCAGTTGAAAACAATTCAAGAAGAACTTGGCGGCTCAGGGCACATGCAACAAATTGAAGAATTGAAAAATCTGGCAAAGCAAAAAAAATGGAGCAAAGATGTTCAGGAAGTCTTTGATAAAGAGGTAAACAAGCTTAACCGAATAAATCCAAACTCAATGGATTACTCCATCCAGGTAAATTATTTGGAGACCTTAGTTGAATTACCTTGGAATGAATTTACAGAAGATAATTTTGATCTTTCGAATGCACAAAAAGTTCTTGATAAAGATCATTTTGGCCTTGAAAAGGTAAAAGAAAGAATTATCGAATACATGGCTGTTCTTAAGTTAAAAAAGGACATGAAATCACCAATTATTTGCCTAACTGGGCCTCCTGGCGTCGGGAAGACATCGTTGGGCAAATCTATTGCTAACGCTTTAGGCCGAAAATACATAAGAATGTCGTTAGGCGGGCTGAGAGACGAAGCTGAAATCAGAGGTCATCGAAAAACCTATATAGGAGCTATGCCCGGACGTATTATCCAAAGCATAAAAAAGGCTAAATCATCAAATCCTGTTTTTGTTTTAGATGAAATTGACAAAGTTATCGGCGCCAACATAAGCGGCGATCCCTCTGCTGCTTTGCTTGAGGTTCTTGATCCCGAACAGAACACCACTTTCTATGATAACTTTCTTGAACTCGAATACGACCTGTCGAAGGTGTTATTTTTGGCAACAGCCAATACCCTCAGCACGGTACATCCGGCATTGCGCGACCGAATGGAAGTAATTGAAATAAGTGGTTATCTGCTCGAAGAAAAATTAGAGATTGCCAAAAGACACCTGATACCTAAACAGCTAAAAGAACATGGCGTAACGCCAAAGCAGCTATCTTTCCCAAAACAAACTATTCAGACAATAATTGAAGATTATACACGTGAGTCAGGAGTACGACTTTTGGAAAAAAATATTGCCAAGCTCATTAGAGGTCATGCGCGACTGATAGCTGAGAACCTTGATTATGACAAAAAAGTAACCAAAAAAACAGCAGCTCGACTATTAGGCCCCCCTAAATTTCAAAAAGAGCGACAGTTATCAAACGATGTAGCGGGCGTTGTAACAGGGTTAGCATGGACAGCAGTTGGCGGCACGATACTCTTTGTTGAAGCCAGCCTTAGTCGCGGAAAAGGGTTGCTCACTATGACAGGCAGCCTTGGCGATGTAATGAAAGAATCGGCAACCATAGCTTACGAATATTTCAAAGCTCATTCTGATAATTTTAATATTGATTCAGATGTCTTTGAGAAACAAAATCTACATGTACATATTCCCGAAGGCGCGACCCCAAAAGACGGTCCTTCGGCAGGAATAACTATTATGACAGCTATAGCTTCGGCTTTTACACAAAAAAAAGTACTTGCCCGATTGGCAATGACAGGAGAAATAACATTAAGAGGAAAAATATTACCCGTTGGCGGAATAAAAGAAAAAATATTAGCTGCCAAAAGAGCAAAGATTAACACTATCATACTTCCAGAAGAGAACGAAAAAGATGTAAAAGAAATACCGGAAAAATATGTTGCCGGTCTAACATTAATTTATGTCAAAACAATAGACGAAGTATTAAATCATGCCTTATTAAATCATAAGGGATAAATTGCTGTAATTGTTAACATGAACTAATCTGCTTTATGAAAAAGTTCCTTTTAATGATTAAATACCGTCAGTTCCGTTGGTCTGCAAGGCTTACCGGAATACTCGGAATGGTGTTTTTTATCTCATACTTCACTGCCGAGGGTATCAATAGTTTTGGTTTAAGCTTGCACTCAAAGGATTTACAGGTTGTTATCTTGTTTTTCTTCCTTTGCCTAATAGCTTATGTATTAAGTTGGTCGGTCGAAATTATCGGAGGTATCCTATTAACGCTGACAGCGATTTTTCTTCCCTATTATGTGTATTTGAAAACCAACATCTCCCACCTTAATTCTTGTTTTTATTACAGCCTGCCATTTCTTTTGCCCGGCATTCTTTTTATTACTGCCTGGTGGATCAAAGTAGTTCGTAAATCACCAAAGGGAGATTGATAATCTATATTCACCAAAACTTTTAAGAAGTTTTTTCTCCAGTAAAATAATCGCCTTTATATTTAAAAAGCAAATTAAAAGTAGTCAGACTACCATAAATCCGAGTGATGTACTGTTGCAAATTGAGTTTTTCTTCATCATTCAGGTTGCTGCTGTTTATTCTTTGCTCCATAACCCTCAGCCGGTCACGAACCATTACAATTTTATGAAAAAAAGTTTCAATGGGCACCTCCTTAACTGCCAAATCTCTCTTACCCGGTTCAAGAATCATCTTCCCTCCTATCCATTTATCTCCCATCTCAATTATCTCCTGAAGATCAGAAAACCGCCTAAGAACCTTTATCATCATACCTTCTACCTGCTCAAGGCTAACCAAATCTCTGTCAGGCTCCATAGCCTCTATTACCTCCAACTGATCATAATCTCTTTTTATTCTCCTCCAGCCATGTTCGATAAAAACAATTTCGAAAAACTCAGATGAGACCTGAATAATTACGCCATTTCCAAAATCAGGATGCTTAACACGGCTTCCTATTCCTAAATTCTCCATAAGTAAATATTTTAAAGTTTTAATTAAACGATGATATTTTTTAAACAATTATAAACAATCAACAAGAATATCATTAAAAACTATATTTTTGCAATGCAATTTGCAAATAAAACTATTTAAAGTACTTACACTTAAAAACAGGAGGAAAAAAATGATTAGAAATCTCGTCTCTTTGGCGCTGATTGCAATATTTTTTGCATCGTGCGGTGGTTCAACAACCAAGCAAGCCGATCAAGAACAGGCTGATGAAATTGTTCAACTTAGCGTTGACGAATTTTTAGCCGATCCGGCAGAATATGTTGGAAAAGAAGTTACAATGCGAGGCCTTGTAGTTCATGTATGTAAACATGGTGGAAAACGAATGTTCATAGTCGGAGAAAATCAGGATGATAGACTTCAAATTAAAGCCGGCGACGAAGTTGCAGCTTTTCCTTTGGAAGCAGAAGGCAGCATTGTAGAAATTAATGGCATTGTAGATGAACTACGTATTGATGAAGCTTATCTTGAAAACTGGGAAAACGAACTTAAAGCCGACAATCCTGAATCTGAAATGAAAATACACAGAGGAGAAGAAGGACACGAACACGGTGAAGGTGACATTCAAGCCGAGTGGAATCAAATAGCCAATTACAGAGAACAGCTTGTTGAGTCAGGACAAGAACATCTTTCTTTTTACTCAGTAATTTGTAATTCATTTGTAGAGATTCAAGAAGCTGAGACTACCGAAGAAATTGAGTAAAAATCACTAACTGAAAAACAATAAAAGTCGGATCAGTTCCGGCTTTTTTGTTAAAAGATACTACATGAAGAAAATAAAATGGCGTAAATGGAACCGGGCAATCCATCGTGATCTTGGATATTTCTTTTTTGCAATGGCCCTTATCTACGGTCTTTCAGGTATTGCCATAAACCATCTTAAAGACTGGAATCCAAATTATATTTATATTAAGAAGAGTATTGAAATAGGACATCCTATTGACCCGAATATTTCGAAGTCGGAGGTACTCGAAATTTTAAAAAAAATTGACGAAGAAGATGGCTATAAAGATCACAGGATGACAAACCCCGAAACATTACGTATTTTTCTCAATGGTGGTAGCGCCTATATCAACATCGAAACCGGTAGCGGTAACATCGAGAGAGTCAAAAGAAGACCTCTCTTTCATGCTGTCAATTACCTGCATTACAATCCAAAAAAATGGTGGGTGTGGTTTTCTGATGCCTTTGCTGTAGGGCTAATTATTTTGGCAGTATCAGGCCTTTTTATTCTTAAAGGCAAAAATAGAATCACCCGCCGAGGTGCAATAATAACGAGTATCGGAATTTTGATTCCCATTATCTTTTTACTGCTATACTATTGATTTTCATCCGATTGTGTATCAACCAACTATGACCTTGATATACCAACCTAAAGACAAGAAGTAAATAAGAACCTATTTTTAAGCTAAGCGGTATCAACTATTGGACAGGGTTAAAATAAACATGTTCAAAAGCCTTGCATTTCGGGAAACAAGGTATTTTGACACTTCAACATGTTTTCCTTGACAATTTCACGCCAACATCATTCTTAATCTTCTAAGAAACGGTAAGTGTTGCTATAATTCATTAACTGATTAAATAGCGGCTATCCGCTAAAGTTTGTACTTTTTTTGTATCAGAACTCAAAAACAAACATACCGGTTTGGATATTCAAAATTTGACTCGATTAATTTTTTTACCGGACATCAATTATAAATTATTTTACCTTTGTGAGATAAGTGCAACTTTATAACACCAATCCACCCCAAAAAGAGAGATTGGCACCATAAAATGACACATATAAATGAGTTGGAATTCATTGTAAAAACAAACAGGTAACAGAATGGCAAAAGAATTTTTTCTGAATAAAGACAAGAAAATGGAAACAGCCTGCTTACAAAACAGCACATTTACAAAACCAAGAGAGCCGTTTTTTGCCAATGAACCGACTATAATTGAAATTTAGAAGCCGAATTAAACAAGATAGTTTGAATGAAAAGAGACACGGACATTTCGCAGGAAGTAGCGCTCATTTGGAATACTGCCAATGATGTTTTAAGAGATATTTTTCAGCGAACAGAATACCCCGACATTATTTATCCGATGGTGCTTATCCGCAGGATTGAAGGTGTGATGATTGCAAAGACAGAACAGCTTAAAGAAGAATTGGAAAGCCAACTATCTAAGGTTGACAAAAAAACGCAGGAACAAATTCTGAACGGAAAGATCTTACAGGAAATTAAGTTTAACAACACAAGTGGTAAAACACTTGCCATAATCGCAGATGAAGGCGAAAGCAGTATCAAAAATAATTTTATTGCATACCTCAACGGCTATACCGACAACATCAAAATCATTATTGACCGTTCTGGCATTCGTTCACACATCAACAAATTGACAGAAGAAAAAATCCTTTACACACTCATCAAAGACTTTTCGGAGATTGACCTAAGCCCCGAAAAGGTGAGCAACATCAAAATGGGTTATGTGTTTGAAGAGTTGGTTCGCAAATTTTCCGAAGCCAATAATGCCGAAGCTGGAGAACACTATACACCTCGTGAAGTGATTGACCTGATGACGCATATGCTCAATATGGACGAGAAAGCCATCAAAGACGGACAACTCGTTACCATCTACGACCCTGCCTGCGGTAGTGGTGGTATGCTTTCGGCGGCCAAAGAGTTTGTTGAAGAAAAAATAAATCCCAATGCCAAAGTAGTGTTGTACGGACAGGAAGTAAACGACAAAACCTGGGCAGTAGCACAAGCCGACTTATTACTGAAAGGCGAAACGGCTTACATCACCAAAGGCGACACCCTGTATGAAGATGGTGCAGCAGGTGAGCAATTCGACTTTATGCTCTCTAATCCGCCTTATGGCAAAAGCTGGAAGAAAATTCAAAAGAAAGTGCTTGCTAACAGCAACGGGCGTTTTGATGTGGGACAACCCCGCAGCAGCGATGGGCAATTGCTCTTTACTCTGCATATGATTAGCAAAATGAAACCAGCCGAGTTGGGCGGTTCTGCTATTGCCATAGTCCACAACGGTTCACCTTTGTTCAGCGGTGATGCTGGAAGCGGTGAAAGCGAAATACGCAGATACATTTTAGAAAACGACTGGTTGGAAACCATTGTAGCCCTGCCCACCGAATTGTTTTACAACACAGGCATTGCCACTTACATTTGGTTGATTCGCAACAACAAACCCAAACACCGAAAAGGTAAAATACAGCTCATCAATGCCGTTGATTTTTGGAAACCGATGAAACGCAGCTTAGGTAACAAACGCAGATGCATTGACGAAACGCAAATCAACGAAATCATCCAAATTCACAAAACATTTGACACCGGACCTTATAGCAAAATATTTGAACTGGAAGATTTTGCGTTTCGCAAAGTGTTTTTGGATTTGGAAGAAACCGATGAAAATGGCAACCCCATAACCGAAGAAAAAGAAGTTAC
>JAAYWF010000205.1 GCA_012516825.1 Lentimicrobium sp.
CCGGTACCGCGCGGATGCCGACACAGGGATCGTGGCGGCCCTTGGTCGAGATCTCGGTCTCGTTGCCGAAGCGGTCGATGGTCAGCTTGGGCGTCAGGATCGACGACGTCGGCTTGACGGCGAAGCGCACGACCACCGGCTGGCCGGTCGAGATGCCGCCGAGGATACCGCCGGCGTGGTTGGTTAAAAATTTGATTTTCCCATTCTTCTCTTTGGATATTTTATCATTATGGGCCGACCCTGTCATGGAAGCAGCATCAAATCCCGATCCTATTTCAAACCCTTTAGCGGCATTAATGCTCATCATGGCTTTTGCCAAATCGGCTGAGAGTTTGTCGAATACTGGTTCGCCCAATCCTGACGGGCATCCTTTAATACGGCATTCCACAACACCACCGGTGGTATCGCCGGATTCCTTTAATTCTTCGAGTTGCTGCATCATTTTTTCTGAGATATCAGGATCAGGACATTTTAGTATAGATTGATCTATTGTCGTTTTGTCAATATTTTCAGCAATTTTTGTCATCTTTATTTTACCGACCTGTATGGTAAAAGCGGTAATATCAACCCCAACGCTATTCAAAAATATCTTGGCAAAAGCGCCGGCAGCCACTCTTGCAGCTGTTTCCCTCGCCGACGCCCTACCCCCTCCCCTGTAATCTACATGGCTATACTTATGATAATAAGTAAAATCAGCATGAGATGGCCGAAAGACATCTTTTAAGGCATAGTAATCCTCCGGTTTTTGGTTTTCATTGAAAATAAAAAAGGCTATTGGCGTTCCAAGCGATTTGCCTTCGAAAACACCCGACACGATTTGTATCTTATCGGATTCATTTCGAGCTGAGGCAGGTGAAGAATTTCCGGGTTTTCGTTTGTCGAGCTCATTTTGAATATATTCTAAATCAATATCAACACCTGCGGGGAAGCCATCAAGTACTCCGCCAACAGCATAGCCATGAGATTCGCCAAAAGAGGTGAAGCTGAAAATTTTCCCTAAAGTATTGCCCGACATGGGTCAGAAATTTAATTCCAGAAAAAAACAAATGGCTATTTCGTCAAATATTTAAGTTTGGCTTCCATTGCGCTCAATTCGCTCTTTGCCTTTTCAATCTTTTTCTCGAAATCGGATTTAACAATATTGGCATTTTTAGTATCGGCAAGAAAACCGATATTATTCTCCCACAACATAATCTCTTCACGCAATTGGTTTATCTTATTTTGCAAAAAGGTCTGCTCGCGTTGCAGTTGTCTGTTTCCTTCGGCTGTTCCTTTGATATTATCAATCCGCGACATAAAAGTGGAGAGCATAATCTCAGAATTGCTGATATTGAGCTGATCTAATCGTTTATTTATTGCGTTACGAAAAGCATTTTGCAAACGGTCTTTTTCTTTAAAAGGCACAAATCCAATTTCTGTCCATTCTCTTTGATATTCTTTAAGTACTTCGAGGTTTTCTGCTCTGTCGGTGCCAAAGTTATGATTTTCTACGGAGGCGATAAGCTCTTCTTTAAGCTTGAGATTTTCGGCTTCTTTAATTCTTATCCCGGAAAAATGAGCTGATTTTCTATTAAAGAACTCGTCGCACGCACCCCTGAATCGCTGCCATATTTTTTCAGCATGTTTACGTGGTACAGGGCCTATCTCTTTCCATTGTTTTTGCAAATCAATCAACTCACGTGATGATTTTCGCCAGTCATCAGAATCTTTCAATGCTTCAGCCTGAAGGCAAAGCTCAAGTTTAAGGTTATAATTATTTATCTGTTGGTCCTTTATTTTGGAAAAATGCTCCTTCTTCTCTGTATAAAATGCATCTATGGTTGTTTTAAAGCGTTCCCATATTTCATCGTTTTGCTTTTTAGGCGCTGGCCCAATGCTTTTCCACATTTTAAACAGATCGTTGAATTGTCTTGTGCGTTCCTGCCACGCTTTTACTGATGTAGCCTCTTTGGCAAGAAGGCTATCAGCCTTTTCGCAAAGTGCAACTTTTGCAGCCAGATTGGCTTCCTGCTCCTCTTGCAGTTGCTTATAATGATCGCGCCGGCGCTGATTTATCTTATCCGTAGTAGATTTGAAACGTTCCCAGATCTCATCCTTCTTATCATCAGGTACAGGACCAATCTCCTTCCACTGTTCATGGAGCCGTTGCAACTCCCTAAACGACTTA
>JAAYWF010000206.1 GCA_012516825.1 Lentimicrobium sp.
CCTACTGAACCATGGATACTAAACACATTTGCAGATGCAATAAAAAGAGGGATTGTTATTTTAAATGTTACACAATGTCATGGTGGAAGAGTAGAGATGGAGAAATATCAAACCGGCTTTGCTCTCAAAAAAATTGGGATACTTAGCGGAAGTGATATCACTACTGAGGCTGCTGTTACTAAACTCATGTACGTATTAGGCAACTATCAAAAATATGATGATGTAGTTATGGCGCTAACAACACCTTTAGCTGGAGAGATGAATAATAAAGGGGCAGTAGATAACGTTGATTTTTATTGATTTTCTAAAGGTTTGATAATCAGTTGTATAAAATTGAAAAAATATTATTTGTTTTTGTATTAAAAAAAATATTTACTTTAGCCGCTCGAATTTCAGAGAGTCGGTTTGAAACCTTAGGTAATTTGGAGAGGTGGCCGAGTGGATGAAGGCGCACGCCTGGAAAGCGTGTGTACGCCGAAAGCGTACCAAGGGTTCGAATCCCTTTCTCTCCGCAAATTAATTTTTTTTGAATTATTAAACCTTAACAAACAAGAAATAATTTATTATCTAATCAACAAAAGTAAATCATGAAAAAACTATTTGCTTTTTTAACCATTGCTGCAATATTTTCTTTCGGAATTGCAGTGTCTGTCTTAGCACAGGATGATACCACCTCAACCGAAATGACCGAAACCGAACTTCAAGATGAAGCCATCGAGGAGGAGGTTGCAGTACCAACATTAGAGGCGGAACCAGAAGAACAAAAAGAGTTCCATCAGGTAATCAAGGAACAATTTATTGAAGGAGGTTGGGAATTTATGGGTGTTATTTTGCTTACACTCATTTTCGGGCTTGCCCTTGCCATTGAAAGAATTATCTATCTTAATCTTTCTACTACCAACACAACCAAGTTGCTTAAAAAAGTTGAATCGGCGCTGGAGACTGGTGGTGTAGAGAAGGCAAAAGAGATATGCAAAGACACTCGCGGGCCTGTTGCTAGCATTTTCTATCAAGGTCTTGAAAGATACGATGAAGGAATTGAGATAGTTGAAAAGTCAATAGTAAGTTATGGAAGCGTACTTATGGGAAGGCTTGAGTCCGGTCTTTCATGGATATCACTCTTTATCGCGCTTGCCCCTATGCTTGGCTTCCTTGGTACTGTTGTCGGGATGATCATCGCTTTCGACAATATTGCTGCTGCCGGCGATATTTCACCTACAATTGTGGCTAGCGGTATTAAAATCGCTCTTCTTACTACCGTTTTCGGACTTATAGTAGCCATCATCCTTCAATTGTTCTATAACTATATCGTGTCGAAAATTGAAAGCTTAGTCAATAGCATGGAAGATAGTACAATTTCTTTTATTGATATTATGACAAAACATAAATCCAAAGAATAAAGAAAGGATCCGATTATGAAAGATAAAATAGCAACAATTCTCAGGGTTATCCTAGGTTTACTGCTTGGCGTATCTCTCATACTCTTTATTGTATTTTATACAAAGGGTGAGGAGTTTACAAATGTAGTACTTATTTGGGCTTATATCCTGTTTGCACTAACAGCTCTGGTAACTATCATTTTTCCGGTAATCAATATTATCTTAAATCCTAAAAGTGGTAAGACCGTGCTTATTGGATTAATTGGATTCGCTGTTTTGTTTATAATAGCATACAGCATGGCTTCAGGATATAACGAAGGAACAGTTTACGAAACATTTAATATTTCTGAAGCAAAATCTAAGTTTATTGGAGGAATGCTTAATTCAACCTACATTTTAGCAGCCTTAGCTGTTTTAGCGATTGTTTATTCAAGTATATCAAGTGTTTTTAAATAAATTTTAAAAATTATGAAAAAGGCAGTTCAAGAGATCAATGCCGGCTCAATGGCAGACATTGCCTTCCTCTTGCTGATTTTCTTCCTTGTTACCACAACAATGGATGTGGATACAGGAATTGGGAGAAGGCTACCACCGCCATTGACTGGTGATGAAAAACCACCCGACATCAAAGAGCGCAATATTTTTACCGTGTTGATCAATAATCAAGACAGGCTGTCTGTAGAAGGGAGACCAAGCGATATCCGATTGCTTAAACAACAAGCTAAGGAATTCCTGTCGAACCCCCACAACAGTGAACATCAGCCTGAAATGGTAATGAAAAATATTCCGGAACTTGGGTTGGTTAGAGTGCCAAAAAGCGCGGTGATCTCCTTAAAAAACGACAGAGGAACCACATATAAAATGTACATAGCAGTACAAAACGAACTAACAGCCGCTGTTGCTGAACTTCGAAATGAGCTTTCGATGACAAAATTTGGAAGAAAATTTACCGAATTAACTAACGAAGCACAGATTGAAGCCATACAAACGGCTATACCTATTCCTATTTCTGAAGCTGAACCCGTTGAAGTTGGAGGACTATAGCCATGGCAAGATTTAAAAAAAGAAAAAAATACGGAGTACCAGCTCTCAGCACAGCATCATTACCTGATGTCATTTTTATGCTGTTGTTTTTCTTCATGGTAACTACCGTAATGCGTGAGGTAACCCTTATCGTCAAAGTGAAACCACCGGAAGCTTCCGAAGTACAACGACTTGAAAAAAAATCATTGGTAAGCTATATATACATCGGCGAACCAATAAAATCAAACCTTTTCGGTACTAAACCACGAATTCAGCTAAACGATCAGTTTGGCCGAGTTGAGGATATACCCGCTTTTATCACCTCCGAACGTCAAAAACGCGATGAGTTTGATAGGAGGTTTTTAACAACTTCACTAAAAGTTGATCAGGATATAAGCATGGGCACCGTAACCGATGTAAAACAGGAGCTTAGAAAATCAGGAGCATTTAGAATCAACTATTCAGTAAGAAAAGTTGAAAAAATGAATTTCGGAAAACTACTTTAATATTTTTAAATAAAATGTTATTAAAAGGTGGCCAATAACTTGACCACCTTTTTTTATTTGCCTTTTTGTACGACAATCAACCCTAACTCATCAAGTTGTTTTTTTGCAATTTGTGAAGGTGCATCAATCATTACATCGCGTCCTGCATTATTTTTTGGGAAAGCAATAAAATCGCGGATTGAATCAGAACCGCCAAAGAGCGATACTAAACGATCAAATCCTAAAGCTATCCCTCCATGTGGTGGCGCTCCATATTCGAAAGCATTCATTAGAAATCCAAATTGATTCTGAGCCTCCTCCTGTGTAAAACCAAGAACTTGAAACATTTTTTGCTGTAACAGTTTATCAAAAATCCTAATAGATCCGCCGCCAATCTCCACTCCATTAATAACCAAATCATAAGCATTAGCATGTACCTTCGAAGGATCTGTATCGAGCAGATCAATATCATTAAATTTTGGAGAAGTAAAGGGATGGTGCATGGCAAAATAACGCATCTCCTCCTCATCCCATTCAAGTAATGGAAAGTCAACAACCCATAATGGCGCAAAAACATCGGGGTTACGTAGTCCGAGCCGGTCTGCCATTTCGAGACGAAGGCTACCTAACGCTTTTCGGGTTAAAAGTGATGCTCCTGCCAAAATAAGAATCAAATCACCTGGTTTCGAATTAAATAGATGAACCCATTTTTTTAGTTGCTCTTCGTTAAAAAACTTATCTACTGATGATTTTACCGTTTCGTCAATATTGTATCGTACATATATCAATCCTGACGCACCAATTTGAGGCTTTTTTACAAATTCGGTAAGTTGGTCAATTTGTTTACGGGTATAATCAGCACATCCATGAACATTAATTCCAACAATAAGCTCAGCCTCATCAAACACCTTGAAACCAAAGCCACGAACCAAATCGTTTAATTCAACGAAAGTCATTCCGAAACGAATATCCGGCTTGTCGCTTCCATAAAATCTCATGGCATCATCAAAGGTCATCCGAGGAAATATTTCGGCAAACTCAATCTGCTTAACCGTTTTAAAGAGGTATTTTATCAGTCCTTCAAAAGTGTTCAGAATATCATCTTGATCAACGAATGACATCTCGCAATCAATTTGTGTAAACTCAGGCTGACGATCGGCTCTCAGGTCTTCGTCGCGAAAACATTTAACAATCTGATAATAGCAGTCGAAACCGGCCACCATGAGCAATTGTTTGAATGTCTGCGGGGACTGTGGAAGGGCATAAAACTCGCCAGGGCTCATTCGTGACGGTACAACAAAATCTCTTGCACCCTCAGGGGTTGATTTCATCAACACAGGTGTCTCTACCTCGATAAAGTTTTGTTTGTCAAGATAGTTACGTGTTTCGATAGCGATCCTGTGGCGCAACATCAGATTATTTTTTACAGGTGTACGACGCAAATCCAGGTATCTATATTTCATCCGAAGCTCATCACCACCATCCGTTTGATCTTCAATAGTAAAAGGTGGAAGTTTTGACTGGTTTACTATTTCTATCGTATCAACAAATATTTCAATATCTCCGGTGGTCATCTTTGGATTTTTTGAGGCACGTTCAATAACATTGCCTGATACTTTAACAACAAATTCGCGCCCAAGTTTTTTTGCCTTATCTATAATCTCCTGATTCGATTTTCCCTCTTCAAGTATCAATTGTGTAATACCATAACGATCGCGTAAATCAATCCATATCAAGCCTCCTTTATCTCTTACACGCTGTACCCATCCGCACAGGGTAACATATTCCCCTACCGAATTCAGAGTTAACTCACCACAGGTATGTGTTCTGTACATAATAAATTGATGTTTTAAAAATTTTGCCGACGAAAGTATAAAAAATGGGCATTGGTTAGTTTATAGTTTTATCACTTTACAATTATTAATTCATAATGTTACGTTTTTGCACACTCTAAATCATAGTATTGTTTTTAACCCCTTACTATTAGCATAATAATTGTGAGCTAACAAAAATTAACCCTACTTTTGCACAAAACTTTCAAGTCATGAAAAAAATAATTCTTTGTACCATCTTCATAGTAACGGTAATTTTTGGCTTCTCGCAAAGCGCTGACAAAACCAATCAAAACAATTTCAGTAGTGTAATTGATGTTTTCAACGA
>JAAYWF010000207.1 GCA_012516825.1 Lentimicrobium sp.
GAGACCTTAGCTTACCCGAAAACCACTACCATTTACACTGTTACAGTAACTGATAATCTGACAGGTGCAAACACCGAACATCAAATACCAATAGTGGTTAAAGAAAAACCATCAACGCCCGAAATAATACAGATAGACCAAATATTAATATCGGATGCTACAACCGGAAATCAATGGTATAATAACGATGGACTGATTGAGGGCGCTACAAAGCAAACTTTCACGCCAACAAAAACGAATCACTATTGGGTTGTTGTAACCAACACGTTAGGATGCAAATCAGAAAAATCAAATGTCATATATTTTCAATCTACCTTTATTGAGGAACCTGTATTACAAGGTACTATAAGATTTTATCCTAACCCCTCAGAAGGGTTGGTTTATATTGATTTTGCAGCCGAACGAACTGGAAAACCTTTAATTCAGGTTTACAATGCCTTTGGACAACCACTGACAAACCACATAATACAAAAAAATGCTTTACAAAACACTATATTATTGGATTTGCGTGCATTGTCAAATGGTGTTTACTACATAAAAATATTTGATGGAGAACATCTTTTTACCAAAAAATTAATCTTGAGTAAATAATTATTTTACAAATTGTTAGATAATAAACAAATACAATAAACAATTAAATTCTATTTCATTAACTAAACTATCTTAACATGAGAAGTATTTTTTTAACAATAGTGTTGCTATTCGGTTTTATAAGTCTGATGGCTAAAGATGGCTATCAAGTAAACTACAAACCCGTTTCGTCCACTGTGTCCCAAATTGAATTTACACTTGATGATTTTAGCCTCAAACCTGTAAATTATGATGGAACCGACTTCACCAAGATTCAATTTGCAAGTAGCGTTACTACTGAAAAGGCTGGGTTTGCTGAGCTTCCTTATCTCAGCGCTACTATTCAGTTAAAGCCTGACAAAAATGTTGATCTGATGGTAATATCCTCCGAGTATGTGGATTATCAGCTCACCGCCCCTCTTGTTCCCTCAAGAGGAGTAATTTATCGAAATCAGGACCCCAGTAAGATCCCATACTTAATCGCACCTGAATCATTGGTAGATGATTTCTATCCTGCCGACCTGACTTTCACAAATGAGCCCTTCATTGTAAAAGATGTCAGAGGATTAAGTGTATATGTTCAAGCGTTTCAGTATAATGCCGTTCAGCAAGTATTAAGGGTTTATAAAAATGTGATTGTTGAGCTCACCGAAAATAACTCCGCCCCCATCAACCCATTGACCTTTACATCGGGAAAGTATTTCCGTGAAATGGAGGCCCTTTATCAGAGCGTATTTCTAAATTATGAATCAACTGCCGATCTGACAATGGCTGAAGCCGGTGATATTCTTGTTATTACAACCTCGCGAGATGAAGATGCTATTCAACCATATATAGATTGGAAAAGAGAAAAAGGGTTCAAAGTCTTCAAAGAAGTAGTTGTTACCGGTACTAATGTAAAATCACTTGTACAACAGCAATATAATGCCAATCCCGACATACTTTACGTACAGCTTGTTGGCGACTGGGCTGATATCAAGTGCGATCTTGGAGGAGGCGCAAATGCACCTATGGATGTAATGTTAGGTTGTGTGGTAGGTAATGACAATTTCCCCGATATCGCCATAGGCAGGTTTTCAGCAGCTACACCAGCACATGTTACTACACAGGTAAACAAGCTGATCAATTACGAAAAGAATCCGCAAAACGCTACCTGGTATTCCAAAGCATTAAGTGTTGCCAGTAACGAAGGCGCCGGAATCGGTGATGATGGAGAAATTGATTATCAGCATACCGACATCATTTATAATTATAAATTACAACCCTTTTCCTACGATGGGCACTCAACCGCTTACGCACCATCAGCTACTATACTTCAAGTAAAAAATGCCATCGAAAATGGAGTAAGCATTATTAACTATTGCGGACATGGATCAAGTACATCGTGGGTTACAACAGGTTTTAGCAACACAAACGTAAATCAACTGACAAATGGAGATATGTTACCTTTCATCTTTTCAGTTGCCTGTGTTAATGGAGCTTATCATTCAGGAGAGTGTTTTGCAGAAGCATGGCTCAAAAAAGAAAATGGCGGGGCTGTTCTTACGCTTATGTCAACAATAAATCAATCTTGGGTACCTCCAATGCGTGGTCAGGACTATTTTAACGACCTATTAACCGGAGGGTATGATTATCAGGCAAATCCCGGTAATGGAATCAGCACTACCGAAGGAAGATCAATCATAGGCTCAATTGTAGTAAACGGGTTTGTTCTTATGCTAACCGAATCATCAAGCACAACCGATCTTCAAACTGTCCAGACTTGGATCACCTTTGGCGACCCCTCAATGCAAGTAAGAACAGTAAATCCTGATCCGTTAAATATTTCCAATAATATTATGCTTGTTGGGACACCATTTGAAACTACTGTTACCTCTAATGGTCAACCAGTAGAGGGGGCGTTGGTAAGTTTATCCCAAAATGGAAACTACGTAAGCGCCTATTCTGATGCCTTTGGCAATGTTAGCATTGAAAATGAATTTCTTCCAGGCGATGTACTTTTAGTTGTTACCGCTTTTAATAAAGAGACTATTTACACAAACATTCAATGTATCCCGCCTACAGGGCCATACGTAATTTTTGATTCAGTAACTGTTAACGATTCAAATGGAAACAACAATGGCCAGCTTGATTACGGAGAGACCTCATTCCTTGACCTGAGCGTAAAGAATGTTGGTGTTACACAAGCTGACAACGTGGTAGTATCTATTAACTCAACAAGCCCTTACGTTACTATACTTAACGGTACAGCAAATTATGGAAATATAGCTGCGGGTGGGGCTAATAGTCTTGAAGAGGCTTTTACGATAAAAATTGCCGAAGATGTTCCTAACAATCAGGGAATCCTCTTCAGCTTAATTGCTGTTGGACAGGATACATGGGAAAGCTCCTTTAGCCTCATGGCCTATACAGCCGTATTAAATTATGATAGCCATACTATCAGCGATCCGACAGGTAACAATAATGGCAAACTTGATCCGGGGGAAACAGCTACATTCTCCATAGTTGTTAAAAATTCCGGAAATTCTGATGCCTCTAACGTCATAGGAACATTGACAAGCTCAAGTCCTTACATTACCATTAGCCAGGGACAGGCCAATTATGGTAATATTGCCGCCGGAGAAGAAAGCCAAAAGACCTTTATCGTTTCAGCAGCAGCCTCCACGCCAGCAGGCCAAATGGTAACTTTTAACTTCGATATTACAGGCGATCTTGGAATTACAGGCACAGACGAGTTTACCATAATTGTAGGACAAATTCCTGTTTTAATAATTGATATGGACGGAAACCATAATTCAGCGCCAAAAATTGTTGATGCGCTTAATCAAATAGGTATATCACACGAATTGGTTACAACATTTCCTAATAACCTTAGCCTTTATTCATCCATTTTCGTATGCTTAGGAGTTTATTCCAATAACCACGTCCTCACCGCCCCACAAGGTTCTCTATTAGCCGCATACCTTAACGGTGGCGGAAGGCTCTACATGGAAGGCGGTGATACTTGGTATTATAATTCACCGACTGCCGTCCATCCTATGTTTGGAATTTTGGGGCAAGGTGACGGTTCAGGCGACCTAAGTACGGTAGTTGGAATGGCCGGAACATTCACTGAAGGGATGAGCTTCCCATACAACGGTGATAATAACTGGATTGACCGAATAGCTCCAACAGGAGGAGGAGCCACTTTGATTCTGCAAAACAACAGCCCCGTTTATGGCACTGCCGTTGCAAACGACGGAGGAGTGTACAAAACCATTGGTGCTTCTCACGAATTCGGCGGACTTAATGGCGACCGTAAAGCTTTACTCGAAGAATATTTGGACTTTTTTGATATGTTACCTTCACCGCTGGTTGCCAGCTTCACTGCTGATGTAACCGAAGGGTGCGCAGAATTTCAAGTACAATTTACCGATCAATCCGTAGGTGCAAGCTCATGGAACTGGACATTCCCCGGAGGAATACCCGATTGCTCTGCAGAACAAAATCCAGTGGTTACTTATGGTTTAAAAGGTGATTATGATGTAACATTGGAAATTTCAGACGGTACAAATACAACTACGCTTACATACGAAAACTATATCCATGTAATGGACGTTCCTGACCAAGCTGGGCCAATAATTGGCGACACTCTGGTAGCAATGGGAGATATTACTGATTATTATATTGATGCATTAGCAAATTGCTTAGAATATCACTGGGAACTAACACCACAAGAGGCTGGCGTTATGACAGCAAACATGAACAATGTAACCATAAGCTGGAGTGATGACTGGTATGGTTTTGCCATCCTTAAAGTATGTGGCCAAAACGAATGCGGGCCGGGACTCTATTCAGAGGATTTTGTAATACATGTATTTGATCCGGATGGCATCCAAAAGCTTAATGAAAGCTTGTTTAATATCTTCCCAAACCCATCAAAAGGTCGGTTTGCTATTGAGTTCTCATCAACGGAAAATACGAAGTATCAACTCACTATAGTAAATCTTTTAGGTATAGAGGTGTATGGCAAAGAAATTAATGTTAATTTGCAATATTTCGAAACCTTTGACGTTTCTCAACTGTCAGAAGGTATTTATTACCTTTACCTGAAAAACGATCAACAATTGCTAGTCAAAAAGTTGATCATCAGGAAATAATGATAAAACAATTAACATTGTAAATTTTTTTCAAAAGGCTGGTAACAAAAGTTGCCGGCCTTTTTTTTTTCTTAAAACCTGAATTCAACGTGGGCACGTTTAATCCAACGATTGTTCTAAAATTCAGTTGACTATATTATTTTCACCAAACCCTAATTAACTGAAATTAAATCATTGATTAACTAAAATAAAATATCAGATAGTTTTTTATTATAGTACAAAACACCTCTCTCTTTACTCAATTTAGTTATTTTTGAGGCCTCATAAAAATTAAATTCTATTAAATTATGACACAAAATGACAATGATAAGGTAAAAGGCATTCCTGAAAATGCTTATACTGAGCTCAAGCCAGGTGAAGAGTATCATCCTGTTATGCCTCCGACAAAAACAGTTCCCGAGGTGAGTTTCTGGAGCGTCTCATGGGGTTTGCTGATGGCCATTATTTTTTCGGCGGCAGCAGCCTATTTAGGATTAAAAATAGGGCAAGTGTTCGAAGCTGCCATACCGATAGCGATAATTGCCGTAGGTCTCTCTGTGGTTTCGGGACGAAAGGGCGCTCTTGGCGAAAACGTGATGATCCAGTCCATAGGCGCAAACTCAGGTGTGATCGTTGCGGGAGCAATCTTTACACTACCGGCGCTTTACATCCTTAACCTTGAAGCCCATTTTTATCAAGTGTTTCTTTCATCATTGTTAGGAGGAGTTTTAGGGATATTGTTTCTGATCCCTTTCCGAAAATATTTCGTATCGGACATGCACGGGAAATACCCTTTTCCTGAAGCAACGGCAACAACCGAGGTGTTGGTTTCCGGCGAAAAGGGCGGTAAGCAGGCTCGTTTACTTCTCATTAGCGGACTTATAGGAGGAATTTACGATTTTATTATTGCTACCTTCGGCTGGTGGGCAGAGGTATTCACCACACGTGTAATCCCTTTTGGAGCACAACTTGCCGATAGAGCAAAACTTGTGTTTAAAATCAACGTCGGTTCCGCAGTAATGGGATTAGGTTATATTATTGGGCTAAAATATGCGGCTATTATTGCAGCTGGATCATTTGTAGGTTGGTTCGTCATCATTCCGATAATTAATTACTTTGCCCCTGGAATAACTGTTCCAGTCGGAAATAACGTAACAAATATTTTAGCAAATATGAGCGTTGAGGATATCTTTGCCAATTACGTTAGACCGATAGGTATTGGAGGTATTGCAATGGCTGGTGTTATCGGAATCATCCGCTCGAGCGGAATTATTAAAAAGGCGTTCGGCTTAGCAATCAGTGAAACATTTAGCAAAAAGCAAAAAGCTTCCAAAGAGGAGCTACGTACCCGTCGCGACATCCCAATGGCAATCATCGCCGGAGGGATAGTTGTTACTGCAATTTTAATTTTGATATTTTTCTATTTTGGCGTTGTTCATAATCTATACCACGCACTTCTCGCTTTATTGATCGTGATGATCATTGCATTCCTTTTCACCACCGTTGCTGCCAATGCTATTGCTATTGTTGGCACCAACCCCGTTTCAGGTATGACGCTGATGACCCTGATCATAACCTCGCTAATTATGTCTTCTGCAGGCCTTTCAGGGCAATCAGGCATGGTCGCCGCACTGATTATCGGAGGAGTAGTATGTACTGCCCTATCAATGGCCGGCGGATTTATTACTGACCTTAAAATTGGCTATTGGCTTGGTTCTTCGCCTTACAAACAGGAGAGTTGGAAGTTTTTAGGAGCTTTAGTCTCGGCTGCCACAGTAGGTGGCGTTATTATACTCTTAAATAAGACTTACGGTTTTACGGGGGAAGGTGCACTTGTAGCCCCGCAAGCCAATGCTATGGCTGCCGTTATTGAACCTATGATGAGCGGGAAGCCTGCTCCCTGGTTGCTCTATGGCGCAGGAGCCTTTCTATCACTTATTCTCACCATGATTGGAGTCCCGGCGCTCGCTTTTGCACTCGGAATGTTTATCCCACTTCAATTAAACACACCATTGCTTGTCGGAGGAATCATCGCACATATTGTTTCAACCCGTAGCAAAGACGAAAGAGTAAACAAAGCGCGTAAAGAACGTGGAACATTGATAGCATCAGGGTTTATAGCAGGTGGCGCACTGATGGGTGTCATTAGCGCAATCCTTCGCTTTGGAGGAATAAATTATGTAAATGCCGAATGGTTCGAATCAAAGCCCGCCGAAATTTTAGCAATTATAATGTTCAGTATCCTGTGTGCCTATATGATCTGGGAGGCATTAAGAGCAAAACCTGATGAAGAATAAATAAATAATTAAATATCTTAAACTTAGATAAAAATGATAGATAAACATGCACTGATAGAGAGGTTTATACGTTATGTAAAAATTGATACCCAGTCGGACGATACTGTAACAGATAGATTTCCAAGTACAGAAAAACAATTGACGCTTTCACGACTTTTGGTCGAAGAGCTAAAAGAGTTAGGCTTGACCGATGTAAACATTGATGAATACGGTTATGTGATGGCAACCCTTCCTTCCAATACCGAAAAAGATATTCCAACTATCGGTTTTCTGGCTCATGTGGATACAGCTCCCGACATGCCGGGCAAAGATGTAAAACCACGTTTTATTAATAACTATGATGGGAACGATATTCAGCTTAATCCGGATGTGGCTCTTACAGTGAAGGATTTCCCCGAGCTAAAGAACTATATAGGCCAAACTCTGATCGTTACTGACGGAACAACTTTACTTGGCGCCGATGATAAAGCAGGTATAGCCGAGATAATGACCGCTGTAGAGTATATGCAGAACAATCCCTCTTTTAAGCACGGGCGGGTTCGTATCGGTTTTACTGCCGATGAAGAGGTTGGACGCGGAGTAGATCATTTCGATGTGAAACGCTTCGATGCTGATTTTGCTTATACCTTAGATGGAGGCGCTATCGGAGAGCTGGAATATGAAAACTTCAATGCTGCAAGCGCAAAGATCACTATCCAAGGACGTAATATCCATCCCGGCTATGCTAAAGATAAAATGCTGAACGCAATCCATATTGCTCAGGAATTTAATGCAATGCTACCGCCAAATGAGCGCCCGGAGTTTACCGAAGGATACGAAGGCTTTTATCACCTTATCAAATCAGACGGAAGTGTTGAAAAGGCTTCTTTGCAGTATATTATTCGCGACCATCACCGTGATAAGTTCGAATCCAGAAAATCATTCATGGAAAACGTCGCCGGCTATATGAACAAAAAATATGGCGAAGGCGTGGTAAATCTTGAACTGAAAGATCAGTATTACAATATGCGCGAAAAGGTTGAACCGGTGTATCATGTAGTCGAAACCGCCGTGAAAGCCATGGAGGCAGTAGGTGTGAAGCCATTGGTAAAACCCATTCGTGGCGGCACTGACGGAGCACGACTCTCTTATATGGGTTTACCATGTCCGAATCTATTTGCAGGCGGTGAAAACTTCCATGGAAAACATGAGTATGTTGCAGTGGAAAGCATGGTAAAAGCCACAGAAGTGATGCTGAAAATTATTGAACTTTACGCTGAAAAATAGTACTGCTTTATTTGCTTTTACTCCAGATAATTGAACAGGGGCTGTCTCAAAACAAATATTTAACTAAAAAACAGCAAGGCATCTTAGAAGTGCCTAAATGCAAGGCGCTGAGATTGATTGCAAAGTAGCGTACTTGAAGTACGTGACTAAGCCCGTACTGCGACAAGTTCAGCAACCATCGAAAGTAACATGGTTGCCGGGCGAGGTCGAAGCACAACAGTTGGTTACTTGTGAGACGCCGCCTTTCGTGGTATTTGGGTTAATTTCTAAATCTAAGGAAGTAATGCTAAAAAAAGCATTATAAGAAAGTCTAATCCCATTGGGCAATCTTTTAAATGGAATGTAATTGTTATTGTTTAAATAAGAGAGCGCTGGGTGGAAACTCACAATTTTCCTATTTTATTACCCCACATACAGTCCTATATGTAAACCATATCCGCTTGTTCTTTTCATGTTGCAAAAAATTTAAAAGTAATAGTTTTTACATATATTTTTTTTTAAACAGTTCTATTGAATATTGTTTACCTTTGTCGGCTATTTTATATACTATATTTGTGTTCTAAACAGTTAAATTTGAAATGAACAACACTATGTTAAAACAAACCAAGTACAAGTTGTTTTTGCTGATGATGTTATTACTAACCTATTCATCATCATTTGCACAAACGGGTGAAGTAACGGGAACTATTATTGATGCCAATGATAAATCCACCATTCCTGGCGCTTCAATATTGATCAAAGGCACTGTAATGGGTACAACAAGCGACATTAACGGTGTTTTTCGCCTTTCTGTAAAGCCAAACACCACTTTAGTTATCTCTTTCGTCGGTTATAAGACTCAAGAGGTTGTGGTACAGCCTAATACTAATATTGAGGTAATCCTCAACTTTGAAGTAACGGCCTTGGAGGAGCTTGTTGTAATTGGCTACGGTGTTCAGAAAAAGTCTGACCGTACCGGCGCTGTCCAATCTATCACTGCGGCAGAGATGAACAGTGGCGTATTGACCGATCCTATACAAGGATTACAAAGTAAAATCGCCGGTGTGATGGTGTCGAAACAAGGCGGCGACCCTAACTCAGGCTTCGACATCAAAATCAGAGGGGCATCCAGTCTTGTAACTAATACCAGTCCTCTTTACGTGATTGATGGCGTTCCTGGAGCCGATCCTACTACCATAGCGCCAGAAGATATTGAAACTTTTAATATCCTGAAAGATGCTTCTGCCGCAGCTATTTATGGCTCACGAGGCGCTAATGGAGTGGTTATCATCACTACCAAAAGGGGAACGGAGAGAAAAGGAGCACAGATTGACTTCAACACCTTCTTCTCCCTCGAAAAAGTGGCTCACCGCCTCGATTTAGTGAGTGGCGAGGATTACCGCAAATTCATTTCAGAATATCCGGCGCTCGGAACCTCATTTATTGATGGTGGCGCAAATACCGACTGGCAGGATCAAATTTTCCGCACCGGTTCATCGCAAAACTACAACTTAGCTTTCTCTGGCGGCGACAGTAAGACAAGCTACAGAGCTTCGCTGTCGCATCAGATTTTTAACGGATTGGTGATCGGATCGGACAAAACCCGCACCATCGGCCGTATCAACCTCGACCAAAAAGCGCTTAACGACCGCCTTACTATTTCAACCGGCATGTCAGCTACCATTGAAAATAATAACTATATCAGCTATAGCGGATGGGGACGCAACGAAGTGCTGTTTCAGGCTTATCAACGTAATCCTACCGA
>JAAYWF010000030.1 GCA_012516825.1 Lentimicrobium sp.
GTACGCTGAGTTCGGTTTTCGGAATCCAAACCAAACCGTAATCGCCGCTTTTCAACAGATTGGCCTTAGCCACTTCTACATCTATCGAAAGCTTTGTAAATTTCATGGTTTTAGTGTCAACAAAACGATCCTCAAACAATCCCGTATCATCCAGAATCTGTATTCTTTTTTCATCGGTATTCATAGTGGCAAGTATAAAAGGAAGAACCCAGATGCCTGCCATAAGAATAGGACCAAGAAAAGTCATCACGATAAACGACTTTTTCTTAACTCGGGTCAGATACTCGCGAAGTATGATAATTTTGATCTTGCCCATGCCGGTTTATTTTTTAAATTCATTTACTGTTGAAATGAAAATATCGTTCATCGAAGGCAGAATCTCGGAAAAACCATGCACTTCGACATTTTTAATTGCGTAATTCAGCAATATATTCGGTGAATCCTCTACAGGTATTTTGATCCTGGCTATAGTCATGCCGTTTTGTGATATCTCTTCCACCAACTGATAACCGTCAGGAAGCATCTCGGCAAAGGATATCGCCGATGTTGGAAAGGTGATTTCGAAAATCTTTTGTTTAAATGATCGCCGTATTTCATCAACGTTCCCGTCAAGGATTTTCTCCGACTGATTTATCAGCGCTATATAGTCGCAAAGCTCTTCCACCGAGGCCATGTTATGAGTCGAAAAGATAATGGTAGCTCCCTCATCCCGAAGTTTAAGGATTTCATCTTTCAACAGGTTGACGTTTATAGGGTCAAATCCGGTAAAGGGTTCGTCGAAAATCAAAAGATCGGGTTTATGTAAAACAGTTACCATAAACTGAACCTTTTGTTGCATCCCTTTCGATAGCTCTTCCACCTTTTTGTCCCACCATGTTGTTATTTCGAACTTTTTAAACCATACTTTAAGCCTCTCTATTGCCTCGTGTTTGCTCAACCCTTTTAGCTGTGCAAGATATATAGCCTGTTCACCGACTTTCATCTTTTTGTACAGGCCCCGCTCTTCGGGCAGATATCCGATTTTCATCACCTCGTCACTGCCGAGAGGGCGCCCGTTAAGTAAAATTTCACCTTCATCGGGAGCGGTAATGCGATTGATGATCCTGATCAGCGTGGTTTTGCCTGCCCCATTAGGGCCGAGCAGCCCGAAGATGCTACCTCTCGGAACGCTGATGCTCACATTATGAAGCGCCCTGTGGCCGGTAAACTGCTTGCTGACGTTGTTTACCCTAAGTGTCTCCATGTAGAGTAGGTTTTTATTAAAATTCCACGCAAAAATAGAAACTTTTCGCCGGCACGAAAGATGTTTCCCAATTCATCACGTGAATCATACCAAACTCCACCTCCAAACCTCAAATTGCAATCTATTTTGCAAACAATTAACGGGATAAATGCAGAGGATAACTAACATTTAAATGCGCCTGCTCAATATTTATTTTTTTACAGATACAAAGGCCAAAAAAGGAAAGTTTTCCTGACATTATGCAAACAGCGACTACGGCAACGACGCACCCCCCGGCATCTATATAATCGCAATCCAAATTGACGGACAACAAGCAGGCAGCGTAAAGGTGGAGAGAAGGTGAAAATCTATCCTTTCAAGATGATAATATGATTTTGCACTAACAA
>JAAYWF010000208.1 GCA_012516825.1 Lentimicrobium sp.
GCAATCTTTAATAATTCCGGTAATTATTTATTCTCCATAAAAATTAATCGAACATCTACGTTAACTCTTTCTAATGAACTGATTCTTACATTGTTCTATTTAATTTCATTAGTTTTTTTTCTGGTTTTTTTAAGCGCCCTATATAAATATTTTTTCAAAAAATTTAAAAAACAATGGCTGCTTATTATTGGGTTCATCGTAGATTTAATAATTATTCGTTATTTAATATTTTATTTCAAATTACCCAGAATTCTTTACGAATCAAAACTGTTCAGCCCTCACTATTATGCCTTTTCAGAATGGATACCTTCCTTTGGAGATTTGATAGTTAACATAGTTTTTATATTTATTATCTCATTGTTCATTTTTTCTAATTTGAAATTTGATATTAAAATTACCAAAATAAAATTGTTTCGCAGGTATATATACTCTCTTTTACTTTTTCTCATTGTTATTCTGTTTTTTGCCGGTCTTCACATTGTCTTTTACAGCCTTATCAATGATTCAATTATCTCTCTTGATTTATATAATATATTCAATTTGAATTGGTTGAGCTTAATATCCTTTTTCATTTTATTTATTTCTCAACTTTCATTTTTTCTGATTTCTTCAAAAATTATCTTTTTTATCTACAAGTTAGTAGGTAGTTTTAAAGGATTTTTACTATCGTTTTTACCCGCTTTAATTATTTACTCTTTTCTTTTGTTTAATACGGACACAGGCAATTTATGGCTAATTTTATTTCTTTTAATTTACATATTATCCTTTGGCCTATTTTTTCATCAAAAGATTTTCAAATTAAATTTTATCAATATTTTATTCTATGCAACTCTCTTTTCAATTTTTAGCGCTTATATTTTACAAATATATAATGAGTCAAAAGAGCAAGAAAACAGAAAATTTTTAGCTATCAATCTTTCACTTGAAAAACGCGATCCTGTTGCAGAGTTTTTATTTCAGAAAAAGAATCAGGAAATTGAACAAGACAACTATTTGAAAAATTTAGTAAATGATTATTTTCTTAATCATATCACCGAAGATAGTATCTCACAATACATTTCTCAAAAATATTTCTACGACTTCTCAAGATCATATAATCAACAGGTTACCATTTGCGATAAAAATGATTTTCTTTTTATCAGTTCCGCTGAGGTTGAAACCAATTGTTGGTCATTTTTTAATAATTTAATTGAGAGTTATTGCAAAGTTTCGCATGACGATAATTTATGTTTCCTCAACTATGGCCCTGGAGATAGTGGTTATTTGGCTATACTAAATATTGAAAAGCGTAATACACATGATACAATAAAAGTTTTTGTAGAACTAACACCCAAATTTTTTACAAAAGATCTCGGCTTACCCGATCTTTTAATTGATAGGGATGTATTGAAAGAGCCTGCTTTAGGAGAGTATTCTTACGCTATATTTAATAATGGTATTCTAATACAACGAGTAGGGAAATATTTTTACAATTTTGATATCAATCATTATTCAAATCCTGTTACTAAAATCAGTTTTTTCAATAAAAATAATTATAACCATCTCGTTTACAAGGCTGATGATTCTCGAATTTTGATTATCAGCAAAAAGAACAAATCATTTTTTGACATAATCGCTCCATTTTCCTACTTTTTTATTTTTTATTCACTTCTGATATTTACAGTTATTATTACTATCAGATTGCTTGGCGGGAGTTTTAAGTATCATTATAATTTTCGACACAGATTACAATTTTCAATGACGCTTGTATTACTCCTAACATTCGTAGTAATGGGCATTTTTACTTTACAATATATTAGTAATTTGAACAGCAAAAAAAATGATGATATCTTAAATGAAAAAACTCATTCCATATTAAATGAATTACAAAATAAAATTATTGACAAAGATTTTCTTACTGAATCTGATGAATACTATTTAGGAGATTTGTTAGTAACTTATTCAAATATTTTTTATACCGATATAAATCTTTTTAGCCTTGATGGAACTCTTCTTGCCTCATCGCGTCAGCAAATTTTTAAAGAAAAATTGATAAGTAAAAAAATGAATCCACAGGCTTTTATGAAGCTATCTTTAGAAAATTATTCATTCTACATTCAAAACGAACATATTGGTAATCAACATTTTCTTTCTGCCTATATCCCTTTTATAAATTATCAAAACAGGGTAATAGCATATCTCAATCTTCCCTATTTTGCTAAAGAGAAGGATCTGCAGCGCGAAATTTCAAGCTTCATTGTTACTTATATCAACATTTATATTCTTTTAATTGTCTTTTCTATTCTCCTTGCAGTATTGATTTCCAACTATATTTCGCAGCCGATCAAGCTTATTATGAAAAAAATATCAGATATTAAGCTTTCGGGAAATAACGAAAAGATTGAATGGAAGCGCGATGATGAGTTAGGTCAACTTATTGCTTCGTATAATAGTATGATTGATCAACTTGCTATTAGCGCCGAATTGTTGGCACAATCGGAGCGTGAATCGGCATGGCGCGAGATGGCCCGCCAGATAGCACACGAGATAAAAAATCCATTAACTCCAATGAAGCTAACAATACAACACCTGCAACATGCTTGGAATAGTCAGGCTCCAGATTGGGATAAAAGGCTTCAAAAATTCACTAAAACGATGATCGAACAAATTGATACCCTTTCTATCATCGCTTCAGAGTTTTCAAGTTTTGCCAAAATTTCTCACGATAAAAAAGAAGATATCAACCTCTTGGAAGTCATCCAATCATCTATAAATCTTTTTAGCTCTGCCGAAAATATTTCCATCGTATTAAAAACAAATTTTGAAGAACTTTGGATTGAAGCTGACAAGACACAAATAATTAGAGCATTTAATAATTTGATAAAAAACGCCTATCAGGCAATTGGTTTGCGTGATGATGGTAAAATTATAATTGAGTTATTAGCCAATACTGAGAACTGTATTATCAAAATTCGGGATAATGGTTTAGGTATATCGCCGGAGCTTACTGATAAAATCTTTAAGCCCTATTTTACCACTAAAAGTAGTGGTTTAGGGTTAGGATTAGCTATCGTTAAAAGCATTATTATTGATATGGGGGGGCAGATCACTTATGTTTCGGATGCAGGTGTCGGAACCACCTTTACTATCACATTGCCGCTAAAGAAAAATTCTTAGTTTTAAAGCGAAATATTCCCATTTTTCCTTGGTTTGAGTCAATGCACCTATGATGATATTGTTGATCGTTCTTTATTCACTACATTACGCCATAGTTACCGTCGAACCACAAAACGATTAAAGACCAAGCTCAGGTTCGCCCACAACCCCAAATGTCGCAAAGAAGCCAGTACAGCGAAACGAAGATTAAAGACCATTGCCGGCCTGATCACCCGAGAGATAGAACGAGATCTTTGCACTATAAATGGTTTGAATATTATAGTCAATTGGAAATCGGGAGAAACATTTATTAATCGCTACTACAATAAAGCTTACAATCTTCGTAGCGAGAAAAACATATAGCGGCTTAGTTCTCTTCAAAATGCTACTTATAAGTATATGGAACGGGCTTTCGGATGAGCGTTTGATCTAAATACAACTTTATAGTAAATAAAGGGGTAAAAGTGGATGCAATCAAAATCGAATCGCCTTACTCTGTGAAACTCCGAGCAAAACTCTGGACTCATATTCCCTCGCTGAAGGTGAGTTGTTAAGGGGCCGACTGTTTCAAAAAACTATCCTTAACGATTTAAATATTGTTCTTCGTAATATTTTAAATAGTCGCCCGAAGTAACATTTTCGAGCCATTCAGGGTTATTCAAATACCAATCTACAGTTTTTTCCAACCCCTCTTCAAATACTAATGATGGCGACCATCCTAATTCATTTTTCAGTTTTGAGGAATCAATGGCATAACGTAAATCGTGGCCGGCACGATCTTTAACGTAGCTAATCAATTTTTCTGATTCGCCTAATTCACGACCAAGTTTTCTATCCATTATTTTGCATAGCAGCCTGATCAGGTCAATGTTTTTCCATTCATTATTACCACCAATGTTGTACGTCTCTCCAACCTTTCCTTTATGAAAAATAATATCAATTGCTGAGGCATGATCTTCCACATAAAGCCAATCGCGCACATTTAGGCCTTTACCATAAACAGGTAACTTCTTTTTATTTTTAATGTTATGAATAAAGAGTGGAATTAGCTTTTCGGGAAATTGGTAACCACCATAATTATTTGAGCAATTCGATATTTTAACGGGTAAACCGAAGGTGTGATAATATGCCCTGACTAAATGATCGGAACCGGCTTTTGAAGCGGAATAAGGGCTACGCGGATCGTAGGGAGTGTTTTCGGTAAAAAGGCCGGTTTCACCTAACGATCCATACACTTCATCAGTGGAAACGTGATAAAACAACTTTCCCTTGTAGTCATCCTGCCAATGAAATTTGGCGGCATTAAGCAAATTGGCTGTTCCTACAAAATTGGTCATAATAAATTCTGTTGGACTTGCAATAGAACGATCAACATGCGATTCTGCGGCAAGATGAATCACACCATCAAATTTATAGACGTCAAACAACTTTTGCATCTCTTCATCTTCAACAATATCCGCCTTGACAAATTTGTAGTTTAATTTATCCTCAACATCTCTGAGGTTTTCTAAGTTTCCGGCATAAGTAAGTTTATCAACATTGATAATTCTATATTTCGGGTATTTATTAACCATGAATCTGACAACATGAGAGCCAATAAATCCCGCGCCTCCGGTAACCATAATTGTTTTTTCATACGTTTCCATAAAAATTTTATTTAGTAGTTTTCTTTCTATTATTATAAAGCGCCAATTCCCATTTCCAGGCTGACTCGGTCATTTCATCAATATCTTTTTCAGCTTTCCAGCCAAGTTCCAGATTAGCGAAAGAGGTGTCGGCCCAAACTTCAGTAATATCGCCAGGGCGTCGTTCCACTATAGCATAATTCAATTTTATCCCCGACACTTTTTCAAAACTTTTGATTACTTCCAACACTGAATAACCTTTTCCTGTCCCGAGATTAAATACTTCATAAGGATATTTTGAATTTTTCTTTACCATCCTTTCTACCGCTATTACATGAGCTTTGGCAAGATCAACGACGTGTATATAATCACGGATCGGTGTGCCATCAGGTGTCGGATAATCATTTCCAAACACTTTTAGCTGATCGCGTAAACCAATTGCTGTTTGGGTTATAAATGGGACTAAATTATTCGGGACTCCAATGGGTAATTCTCCAATTTTAGCAGATTCATGAGCGCCAATGGGGTTAAAATAACGCAATGAAATTGCTTTAAGTTTTGATGTCCTAACGGTATCTGAAATTATTTCTTCGGATATCTGTTTTGTATTGCCATAAGGAGATAATGCAATCTGAACCGGTGCGCTTTCATCAACCGGTAAGTTAGCAGGTTGTCCGTAAACAGTACAGGATGATGAAAAAACTAAGTTTTCAATATTATTATCCAACATCCCTTGCAAAATATTCATCAGCGAAAAAAGATTGTTATAATAATAATTTAGAGGCTGAACGACAGATTCCCCTACAGCTTTTAATGCTGCAAAATGAATAATTGCATCTATATTTTTATGGCGTTTAAAAAAATCAAGCGTCTTCTTTCGATCTGCCAGGTCAAACTTTTCAAAGTCTATCTTTATACCGGTTATGTTAGTTATGTTTTCCAAAACGTCAGGCTGAGAATTGGAGAGGTTATCAACAATAATTACATCATACCCAACTTGCTGAAGCTCAACAACAGTATGCGATCCAATGTATCCTGTACCCCCTGTAACAAGCACTTTTTTCATAAAGAACTAATATCTGATAACCATAAAATTAAAATTGTGCCCAAAGTTAATCAAATTTTTGACGAAAATTACAGAGCAGACCCATTTTGTGTTTTCTTTAAAAATCAAATGAAACTATAAACTCCAATAGTTTAAATGTTTGATTTTATTCCTGTAAATTCCTTTCACATCAATTAAAATTGCATTTTGCGTAGTTATTGATTTAAAAAAATCTTCATTCAAATTTTTGTATTTTAAATGATTAACAGCAACAATAACAGCATCATACTTGTTAGTTATCGAACTAATCAATTCAAACCCATATTCCTTTTTTACCTCTTCATTATCAGCAAGAGGATCCATTACGTCAACATTAACAGCGTATGATTTCAGTTCGGTGATAATATCGGGCACCCGAGAGTTTCGTATATCGCTAACATCTTCTTTAAATGTTAATCCCATGACTAATACTTTACAGTCGGAAATATTTTTTTTAGCGTTTATCATTTTTTTTACCGCTTGCTTTGCTACGTAAAACCCCATCGAATCATTTACAAAACGCCCTGAATTTATCACCTGTGGATGGTATCTATATTTTTTTGCCTTATAGGCAAGGTAATATGGGTCAACACCAATACAATGTCCTCCTACAAGTCCTGGGTAAAAGTTTAAGAAATTCCATTTTGTTCCTGCGGCCTCCAGCACATCATAAGTATTTATACCCATACGGTTAAAGATGATCGAAAGTTCATTCATAAGCGCAATGTTAACATCACGCTGAGTATTTTCGATAATCTTTGCCGCTTCGGCAACCTTGATAGAGTGGGCTTTATGAACGCCAACCGTAACAACCATTTCATAAATTTTTGCAATCGTTTCTAAAGATTCGTCATCGCATCCAGAAACCACCTTTACAACAGTAGCTAAAGTATGAAGTTTATCTCCCGGGTTGATCCTTTCGGGTGAATAACCAACCTTAAAATCTCTTTTATATTTTAAGCCTGAAATTTCTTCTAACAGAGGAATGGCTTCTTCTTCAGTAGCGCCAGGATACACAGTAGATTCATAAACTACATAATCTCCTTTTTTTAATATTCCAGCCACTGTTTTTGTTGCCGACAACAGGGGGCTTAAATCGGGTATATTACTATCATCAATTGGCGTTGGTACTGCTATAATATGAAAATCAGCATTTTGAAGATCCTTTGGATTATCTGTAAAAAAAATATCGCAACCATCGAAGGCCTCTTTTGATAACTCATTGCTTGGGTCTATCCCGTTTTTCATCATTTCTATTCGATCCGATTTTATATCGAATCCAATTACCGGAACTCTTTTTGCAAATTCAAGTGCAACAGGTAATCCGACATAACCCAAACCAATTACCGAGATTTTAGCCTCTTTTTTTATTAGTCTTTGATACAAATTCATAAATAAATCTGTTTTACGTACTATTTATGGATATTATCACTCTTTTACTTTTCTTACCTTACCCTCATACAATTCGTATCTTTCATTGCTTTCGGGGCATGTTGCGTATCCGTTTTCATCAAAATGAAGCCTGTGGCCATATTCGCTCATCCAACCGATTTGCCGTGCTGGATTACCAACAACAAGAGCATAAGGAAGTACTTCCTTTGTTACAACAGCCCCGGCTCCGATAAATGCGTACTCACCAATATTATTTCCGCATACAATAGTTGAGTTTGCTCCTATGGTAGCTCCTTGCCTTACAACTGTCTTTTCATATTTATCACGACGGACAACAGTGCTACGTGGATTACTAATATTAGTAAATACCATTGACGGCCCAAGAAAAACATCATCCTCACAAATTACACCGGTATAAATGGAAACATTGTTTTGTACTTTGACATTCTTACCGAGAATTACGTGTGGCGATACAACCACATTTTGTCCAATATTTGAATTCTCGCCAATGACACAATCTTTCATAATATGCGAGAAATGCCAAATTTTAACGCCATTTCCAATTGTGCATCCATCGTCAATAACTGCAGTTTCGTGTGCAAAATAGGATTTCTCCATAACTTTTTATTTAATAAATTCAAGCAAAGTGTTTGTAATATACCCCAATTGTTCTTCATCTAATTCGGTGTGCATTGGCAAAGAGATTACATGTTTTGATAAATATTCTGAAACAGGAAAATTACCCTCTTTGTATCGCGGATCTTTATATGCTTGTTGTAAATGCAATGGAATGGGATAATAAACCATTGCCGGGATATTTTTCGAGGCTAAGAATTTTTGCAGTTCGTCTCTATCTACATCATCTACCACTAAAGTATATTGATGAAAAACATGTGTTGAATTTTTAACCCTGAATGGTATTTTAAGCTTTTGATGACCTGCAAATTTTTTATCATAATAATTAGCTGCTTCCTGTCGTGCTTTAATGTATTTGTCTAAATATTTGAGTTTTACATTTAAAATTGCCGCTTGAATGCTATCAAGCCTCGAATTTACTCCGATATTTTCGTGATGGTAACGTATTGTCATTCCATGGTTTACAATGCTACGCATCAGTTTAGCAAAATTGTCATTATTAGTAAATATTGCACCGCCATCACCAAAACACCCAAGATTTTTTGAGGGGAAAAAAGAGACTCCAGCCGCATCGCCAATTGTACCGGCCTTTTTTCTTTCTCCATTTTCGAAAATAAATTCAGAACCAATAGCCTGACAGGCATCTTCGATCACATACAAACCATGCTCCTTAGCAATTTTCATAATTTCATCCATATCGGCACATTGTCCAAAAAGATGCACAGGAACAATAGCTTTTGTCTTGTGAGTAATGGCTTTACGAATTTCATCGGGGTTAATATTAAATGTATCCGGATCAACATCTACAAGTACTGGTGTGAGTTTTAGCAAAGCAATAACCTCGGCGGTTGCAATAAAAGTAAAAGTGGTAGTGATTATTTCGTCACCCGGCTTTAGTTCAAGCCCCATCATGGCTACTTGCAAAGCATCAGTACCATTTCCACATGGAATTACATGCTTTACCCCCAGATAATTTTCTAAATCATTCTGAAATTCCTTCACAACAGGACCATTAATAAAAGCAGTACTTTCTATCACCTCCTGAATTGCTGTATCAATTTCAGATTTTATCCTTTTATCCTGACCCTTTAGGTCAACCATTCGAATCTCTTTCATAAGATTTAATATTACTGATTTATAAATTTAGTGTAAACCTAATGAAGCTCTATCTTCCAAAAACCTAACACGCTAGATTAATCCTGTCAGGTTTATATTTTTATATAAAAAACAGACTTTTAATCTTGCTTTTAATTTCTATTGATATTGTTTAAATCTTCGAAAGCAAGCTCTAGTCTTTTAACCATTGATGATTGTCCTTCGCGTAACCACTTACGCGGATCGTAATACTTTTTATTGGGTTTGTCTTCACCTTCCGGATTTCCGATTTGACCCTGTAAATAACCTTGATACTTTTTATAAAAATTCATTACACCTTCCCAGGTTGCCCATTGTGTATCGGTATCAATATTCATTTTTATAACACCGTAGCTAATAGCTTCCCTAATCTCTTCTCTTGAGGAACCTGATCCTCCATGAAAAACGAAATTTATTGGATTAACTTCGGTGTTAAACTTCTTTTGAATATAATCCTGAGAGTTTTTCAGAATTATTGGTCTTAGCTTAACATTTCCTGGTTTGTAAACTCCATGTACATTCCCAAAGGCTGCTGCAATTGTAAAACGGTTGCTTACCTTAATCAACTCTTCATAAGCATAAGCCACTTCTTCAGGCTGGGTATAAAGCCTTGAGCTATCAACATCGGTATTGTCAACGCCATCCTCTTCACCACCGGTAATTCCTAATTCTATCTCGAGTGTCATTCCAATTTTTTTCATACGTTCAAGATACTTTTTACATAACTCAACATTCTCCTTTAATGGTTCTTCCGAAAGATCGAGCATATGTGAGCTATAAAGAGGTTTACCGTGGGTTTCAAAAAAGTTTTCTCCAAAATCAAGTAAGCCGTCAATCCAGGGTAAAAGCTTCTTAGCAGCATGATCGGTATGTAAAATAACAGGAACTCCGTACATTTCAGCAACTCTATGGACATGCAGCGCACCAGAAATGGCTCCTACAATTGCAGCCTTTTCATTTTCATTCGATAATCCTTTACCAGCAAAAAATGATGCTCCGCCATTAGAAAATTGGATGATCACCGGTGAATTAACTTTACGCGCTGCTTCAAGTACTGCATTTATTGAATCAGTGCCAACTACATTAACTGCAGGTAATGCAAACTGATTTTTTTTTGCTACTGCAAAGACTTTTTGTACATCATTACCTGTAAGTACGCCAGGCTTTACAAAATCAAATATCTTTTCTGCCATAATTTCAATTATTAAATATTAATTGTTTGCAAAAATAATCATTCTATCCAGTTATCTCTGCGACGTGTTTTTCGAATATTAAGCCTTTTATTAGATAAATTAACAGATAATCCTGCCAAACTTTTCCATAAATCTATCTTTGCAAAAAATTTGATTTATGAATTTTATTGAAGAACTCCAATGGCGTGGAATGATCCACGATATGACTCCCGGCTTGACAGAACAACTGGAAAACGAGATGACAACAGCCTACGTAGGTATTGATCCAACAGCAGACTCATTACACATAGGCCATCTTGTTTCGGTAATGATGCTGAAGCATTTTCAAGTTTGTGGACATCGGCCTATCGTATTAATTGGTGGAGCAACCGGTATGATTGGCGATCCATCGGGTAAATCCAAAGAACGTAATCTGTTGGATGAACAAACTTTGCAGCAGAATCAGGAATCAATTAAAAATCAACTTTCTAAATTCCTCGATTTCAACCAAAATAAACCTAATGGAGCTTTGATGGTAAATAATTATGACTGGATGAAAGAGTATAGCTTTCTACAGTTTATTAGAGACATTGGGAAACATATCACTGTTAATTACATGATGGCAAAAGATTCAGTTAAAACCAGACTTAGCGCTGAATCAAAAGAAGGTATGTCGTTCACAGAATTTTCTTACCAATTAGTACAAGGAACGGATTTTCTGGTTTTATTTCAGCAACACAACTGTAAATTACAGATGGGTGGGTCGGATCAATGGGGAAATATAATCACGGGAACGGAATTAATTAGACGAAAACTCGGCCATGATGCCAAAGCATTTGCACTAACATGCCCATTGATTACTAAAGCTGACGGGGGTAAATTCGGAAAGACAGAAGAGGGTAATATATGGCTTGATCCTGCGAAAACTTCTCCTTATTCATTTTACCAATTCTGGCTTAACACATCCGATGAAGATGCAATAAGCTATATAAAAATATTTACACTTTTACAAAAAGAAGAAATTGATCAATTAATAGAAAATCATAGAAAAGCGCCACACCAACGTGAATTACAAAAAGTTTTAGCACGTGAAATTACCATAATGATTCATTCAAAAGAGGAGTACGAATTGGCCGTTGATGCCAGTGAAATTCTTTTTGGTAAAGGTACAACCGATACACTTAAAAGACTTAAAGAAGATGTGCTATTAAATATTTTTGAAGGAGTGCCTCAAAGCAATGTAAGTTCAAATGATATTTATAAATCAATTCCAATTGTTGATTTTCTTACCGATTTTACAAAAATTTCCTCATCAAAGCGTGAAGCAAGAGAGTTTTTGAGAAATGGTGCTATTTCAATAAACAAAGAGAGAGTTGGAGAAGATTATATGATCGGTGAAAACGATCTTTTACAAAATAGGTATATCCTTGCTCAACGAGGTAAGAAAAATTATTACTTAATAATTTGCGATTATTAACGCCAATTAGGTATCTAATTAGTAATTATATAGTTATCTTTTATTCTTTTCTTTGTTTTTTTCTTCCCAAATCTTATTAAAGGATTTTTCAGCAAAAACAGGAAGAGTCCGTCGAGGTCCCCAGGTCTTTTTAAATAACAAGTTGATTGCTCTGTTTTTTAGCGTTGCATTAGCTATCTCCATTCTTTTTCTTTTTTTTAATACCCGATAAGTCCATTTTTGAGCTTGTCTTTCTTTTTTACTAACAATACCAAACTTCACCAACTCTTGTCTGTTTATCAACAATAATTCATGCAAATTGATATTTACCGGACACACCTCCGTACATTTTCCACAAAGAGTAGATGCAAAACTTAAATGACCAAATTCATTCATTCCTCGCAAATGAGGAGTAATAATAGCGCCAATTGGGCCAGTGTAAGTAGAATTATAGGTATATCCACCAACATTTTTGTAAACAGGACAAGCATTTAAGCAGGCGCCACAACGAATACAAGACAAAGATCTTCGCAATTCCTTGTGTTTCAAAATTTCTGTTCGGCGATTATCTAACAAAACAAGATATAGTTCCTCAGGCCCATCAGTTTCATCGTTCTGTTTAGGACCTGATATTATTGAATTATAGGCCGTTATATTTTGACCTGTACCATGAACTGCTAATAAAGGCAGAAAAAGATCAAGATCACGTAAAGTAGGAATTATTTTTTCTATTCCGGAAATAGCAATATGAATTTTTGGTATTGAAGAGGTTAAAACACCATTTCCTTCATTTTCAGTTAAAACGAGCGAACCTGTTTCGGCAATCAAAAAATTTACACCTGTAATACCAACATCAGCATTAATAAATTTATCTCTAAGCTTTTCTCTTACAAAAGCTGAAATCTGTTCCGGTGTACTACTCTTATCAATGCCGAATTTCTCACTGAATAATTCTACAACTTCCTCTTTCGACTTATGCATAGCAGGTGTAACAATATGATAAGGTTTCTCATTGGCAACCTGAACTATAAACTCTCCTAAATCAGTCTCTAACGTTTCAATAGATTCATTTTCCAAAACTTTGTTAAGCTCAAGTTCTTCAGTAATCATTGATTTTGATTTAACAACCAATTTTGCTTTATTCCTTTTCAGTATAGCAACTATAGCTTTTAAAGCGTCGCTAGCGCTTGGCGCCCAAATAATACGACCGCCATTATTTTCAAAATTCAATTCGAATTCATAAAGGTATTTATCCAAATTCTCTAAAACCTTATGCTTAATGCCTGCAGCACGATTTTTTGCCAAATCAAGATTTTCATACTGTCGTTTTCCGCTACGTACAGCTATATTGTACTTTTCAATAGTATTATTTATCTTTTCCCGATGAAAAGTGTCAAATGCAACTTGTTCCGAATCTTTTAGAAATTTTTTGTAATATTCCGACATTTAATTTCCTTTTAATGAATTATCGCTGAAATTTTCTCTACTCTTTTTATATGCCTTCCACCTTCAAAAGGTGTTAAAAAGAAGACTTTTACACACTCTACTGCCTCTTCAAAATCAATAAACCGTCCTGGTAAAGTTATTATATTTGCGTCATTGTGTAACCTCGAAAGCTTTGCTTGTTCGACATTCCAACACAACGCAGCTCTAACTTTCAAATATTTGTTTGCAGTCATATTGGCTCCTTGCCCGCTACCACAGATAACAATTCCTTTTTTATCAGGATGTTTGTTAATCCATGCTGCTACAGGATGTATAAAATCAGGATAATCAACGCTCTCTTCGTAAAATGTTCCAAAATCTTCAAAACTAAACCCCTTAGTTATTAAAGATTCTATCAAAAATTCCTTCAGCTTAAAACCTGCATGATCACTACCGATTGGTATAAGTTGTTGTTCTTGTGTCATTTATAGTTTTGTTGAAAATTTTTTTTCAAAAATAAAATAATATCCCAATATGAAATTTTATTTTTAAAATGGAAATTTAATCTAAATTTTTTCAAAAAGCTCATCTTTAATATCTTACAGATTAAAAATAAAAGCTAACTTATTGATGCCATTTTTTTTAATAAAAACACAAAATTTCTCATTTGTAAGAATAATCAATCAATTAGATTTTTCAACAAATTACTGCTTGAACTTGTTAATAGATTGACAACTAAAATTAATAAGAATTTGAGATACTAACAATTGACCTTGAAATTATCAATTTTTAATAATCCACTAAATTTTATCACTATATTTCAAGATTAATATTCACAAAAAAATGTCGAAATAGCAATAATTTTATCATCATACCACATTCAAAAAATCTTTGTTAATTTGTCAATTACTTTATTTAAAGCAATGAATTTCAAAACTATAAAATTCACAAATAGATTGATTTTTTTTAATAACAATTAATAAATGATAAAACCAAATATTTAATCGTTTATTTATTAATGATCTTAACAGACTAATATTAATAAAAACATTTTTTTTAAATATGATATTAATATGATCCTACAAGAAAAGATTAAAACGAACTTTGACGATACTGAATTAATTGATAAAATTGAACAACTTAAAAAAGAAAAGAACGCAATCTTATTGGCTCATTTTTATGTTGATGAAAAGATACAAGATATTGCTGATTATGTAGGAGATAGCTTAGGACTTTCACAAAAAGCTGTCAAAACAAATGCTGATATGATAGTTTTTGCCGGTGTTCATTTTATGGCAGAAACTGCAAAAATATTAAGCCCTGATAAAAAAGTATTAATCCCTGATTTTGATGCTGGTTGTTCATTAGCCAATTCATGTCCGCCTCAAGAATTTGGCTTGTTTAAAGAAAAATATCCTGATCATATCGTAATTTCTTACATCAATTGCTCTGCGTTAATCAAAACAATGTCTGATATTATTTGTACATCAGGAAATGCTGTTCAAATAGTAGAATCGTTTCCAAAAAATCAGAAAATACTTTTTGCACCTGATAAAAACTTCGGAGGATATATCAATCGTGTTACAGGAAGAAAAATGATATTTTGGAATGGCGCTTGCGAGGTTCATGACAATTTAAAAACAGAGTCAATAATAAAAATGAAAAATAAATATCCTGATGCTAAGGTAATTGCGCATCCTGAGTGTAAAGAACAAATTTTAGAGTTAGCCGATTTTGTTGGATCAACAACAGCATTATTGAATTTTACTAAAAAAGATAAAGCTAAAAAATTTATCGTAGCTACCGAAAGTGGAATTTTGCATCAAATGAGAAAAGAGTCACCACAAAAAGAATTTTATATTGTAGCCAAAGATGACAAAAGTAATTGTAATGATTGTTCCTATATGAAAATGAATTCATTACAAAAACTTTATCTATGTATGAAAAATGAATATCCTCAAATACATTTGAACAACGAAATAATAATAAAAGCTCGTAAACCAATCGAAAGGATGTTCGAAATTTCAAGATCATTAGGATTAATTTAAGTGCGTATTCTTTTAAAGCACTGTTCTTTTCAATTACATTGATTATAAATACTTTAAGCATTTAACCTTTTTTAAATGCTTAATTTTTATAAAAATCATTTGGTAATAAAGGCTACTTTTGAAGATTGATTAATAAAAAGTAAATGGCAAAAAATTTATTTATAGCCTTTGAGGGTATTGATGGTAGTGGTAAAAGTACACAGATCAACCTATTGAAAAAAAATTTTGAAAATGCTGGACATAATGTTTATACTACCTTCGAACCTACTGATAAACCAATAGGTAAGCTTATCAGAGACATTTTTAATCATAGGTCGAATGCCGACCAACGTACAATTGCAGCACTTTTTGCGGCAGACCGTCTTGAACATATATTGGATAAAGAGAATGGCATTATTAAAATGTTGAAAGAGGGGTTTACTGTTATTACTGATCGGTTTTATTTATCATCTTATGCTTATCATGGTGTTCATGTGCCGGTTGATTGGGTGATACAATGTAATATGCTTAGCGCTGAATTAATCCGACCGGATTTAAACATATTTATTGATATTGATCCGGAACTCGGAATGAAACGTTTGAAAAAAGGAAGAAACAGTTTAGAAATGTTTGAAACACTTGAAAATCAAAAAAAAGTAAGGGATAAATATTTTGAGATAATGGAAAAACTAAAATTCCAAGAAAAAATATTTGTTACTGATGGAAATCGTCCTGTTGAATTAATAGCTGAAGATATTTGGAAGGTTGTTGAAAATATCTTAGATAGGATATGAAAAAGCATTTGAATAAAATTTCCAAAACTTCTGCTCTTTTAGATAAAAGAGGGTGGGCAGAAGCAAATGCTGGAAATATCTCATTAAGGATTGGAAATATTTCAAATAATTATTACAAAAAATATCAATTAGGTGAATTAAAAAATTTCCAAAAAACTTTTACCCATCTTTCTAATCAGGTGATTATAGTTACCGGCGCTGGAACACGAATGAGGGATGTAAAGAGGAAACCGGAAAGATATCTTTTTATCTTAAAAATTAACGAAGCCGGTAATATGTTTCAACAAATTATTAGTAACAAAACCAATAAGAACCTAAAACCTACTTCTGAATTAATCAGCCATTTGTACATTCATAATATGCTTTTGGCCAATAAAAGAGAGGAAAGAAGTATTGTTCATACACACCCTGCTAATTTAATCGCCCTATCTCATATTCAAAAGTTTTGCAATCAAGATGCTATTAACAATTTGTTATGGAGCATTCAACCCGAAACAGTAGTATTAGCAAATGAAGGAATTGCTTTTATACCTTATCAGCTTACCGGATCCGAAAAACTTGCAATTGAAACTACAAAAGCTCTTGAAAAACATAGGGTAGCATTGTGGGAAAAACATGGTTGTATAGCAATAGGAAAGTCTCCTGAAAAAGCATTCGATCTTATTGATGTATTGGAAAAATCAGCATTTATTTTTTTCATTTACAAAAATGCTGGCTATAATGTCGAAGGAATTAATGATATTAAACAAAAAAAAATGCGAAGGCATTTTAAAATTTGATTACTGTTTTATTTGTAATAATATTTAAATACATTTTTTTGTGAGTAAAATTTAAAATATCTTTTTAATGAAAAATTATACGCTTATAGTAGTTTCTGATCCATCAAGTGAAAGCGAGTTTTTAGATTTCCCATCAAGGTTGTATAAAAGTGATCCAAACTATATAAGACCTCTTGATGAAGAGGTAAAAGCAATTTTTGATCCGGCAAAAAACAAGTTATTTAGAAATGGAGATGCAAAGCGTTGGCTCTTGAAAGATGACAATAACAAAACTGTTGGCCGGATAGCTTCCTTTTATAATGAAGCTCTTTCAAAAGCTAATGATCAGCCTACTGGTGGACTTGGTTTTTTTGATTCAATAAACGATGTTGAAGCGTCTAAGATATTATTTGATGCTTCTCGTGAGTGGTTGGTGGGAAAAGGTATGGAGGCTATGGATGGGCCAATAAATTTTGGTGAACGCGACAGCTTTTGGGGCTGTTTGGTTGATGGTTTTTATCCTCCAATTTTCAATATGCCATATAATTTTCCTTATTATAAAGATTTGTTCGAAAGTTATGGCTTTCAAAACTATTTTAATCAGTACACTTATCATCGTTTGCTTGTGCCAGGCAAGTTAACCCCAGTGGTAGAAGAGAAAGCTATGAAAATTCTGAATAATAAAGATTATCATTTTAAAACTATAGACACAAAAAATACTGATAAATTTATTGAAGATTTCATGATTATATATAACAAAGCATGGGCGCGGTTTCCGGGAATAAAGAAACTTTCAAAAGCTCATGCTGCCGCACTTTTTAAATCACTGAAACCAATTATGGATCCCCGATTAATACTATACGGTTATTATAAAAATGAACCTGTTGCTTTTTTTATTATGATGCCTGATATCAATCAGATTATCAGGGAGTTTGATGGTAAACTTAATATGATCAATAAGTTGAAATTGTTTTTTAAGATTAAATATACTTCGGCTACCGATAAAGTTATCGGAAGGATTTTTGGTGTTGTTCCCGAACACCAAGGTCGTGGGGTCGAAGCTGGACTTATTAAAACGTTTGAAAAAATTGTTATAAAGCCAAAGTTTCATTATAAAGATTTGGAAATGAATTGGATAGGCGATTTTAATCCAATTATGATGAAGGTCTGCGAACAAATTGGCGCTACCATTCTTAAAACTCATATAACTTACCGCTATTTGTTTGACAGATCTTTGCCATTTAAGCGTGCAAAACGGGTGAATGTGTAATATGGAATTTCTGCTTGCTGTTGACCTGGGAATAAATACTGGATTGGCGCTTTTTGGTTCTGACGGGAGGCTTTATTGGTTTCGTTCAAAAAATTTTGGTTCTGCTTCAAGGCTTCGACGCGCGATACCTTGGCTGTTAAATCAGGAAGAAGATATAACTACAGTAATAATTGAAGGCGGCGGCCCTTTGTTGAAAATTTGGGATGCAGAGTTTAATAAAAGAAATTTGACGGTTTTAAGAATAATGGCTGACCAGTGGAGACAGGAAATCTTTTATCAACGCGAGTACAGAAACCGAAAAGATGCTAAAGAAAATGCAAAATATTATGCTACGAAAGTTATTGAAAAGCTATCGGAAAGCGGATTGACCTCTTTAAATGAAAACACTGCTGAGGCTATTCTTATTGGTTTATACGGAATGAAAATGTTGAATTGGATTGATTCCATAAATAAAACATTAAGGTAAAAAAAACAGTTTTTGTTCGAATTATTTCAAGATCACGTTTTTAGCCAAATCATTTAAGGCTATAAAGCATTTTGCAGTTAGTCTTGCATCTTCCAAAGCATTGTGCGTATCGCCATCACGCGAAAAACCGAAATAAGACGCTACGTTTTCTAGGCTGAGCGATCGGGGAATCTTTTTACCATTATTTTCGAGAATCATAAATGCGTATTGTGAAACACTATGTAGCTCAAGCATACGAAAGGAAAATGGCCATGCTAATTTTTCTTTTTTATAAGCAAAACTTAAAAAGTTGATATCATTGATTATACTTTGACCACAGATAACAACTCCTTTTAGTGAGTCTTGTTCGCGATAAAAAAGGCATTTGCGGATCCATTTTTCAAAATCGGCAAGTACTTCATAAATCATTGGCGCATCTTCCAACTCATCAATTGAAATACCATGTATCTCCTCAGAGTGACTTGAGAAAGCATCTTCATTTTCAGGGTAAACGTTGCTGATGAACTCTCCCATAAATTTCCATTTGTCATCATAGATTTCGGCGCCAATCTGTATTATCTCGTTGTAATCCGGCTCTGGGCCAGTCATTTCAAGATCAAGGACTAAATAGGGCATGATTAAATTTTTTTAATGATAAGCAAAGATAAATGGATTTGATTTTATAAAGACAGATACATACTTTTTCACAAATGAAGAGACGCGAATCAATAAATGGGACAAGTATGTTTACTTAGGTTCGTTTTTCTTTGAAATATCTTTTTAATAATTCCCCGCATTCATTTTGCAAAATCCCTGTAATCAATTCTGTTTTAGGATGTAAAATATTTTTATTTATTAGAGTAAATCCTTTTTTGTGATCGAAAGCGCCAAAAACAATTTTACTTATTTGTGTCCAATAAGCTGCTCCGGCGCACATTACACATGGTTCAAGTGTAACGTAAAGAGTACATTCGTCAAGATATTTATTGCCGGTATAATTGGATGCTGCAGTAAAAGCTTGCATTTCTGCATGAGCTGTAACGTCGGTAAGCTGTTCAGTTAGGTTATGTGCACGGGCAATAATACGGTTGTTGCAAACAATTACAGCCCCTACCGGTACTTCATCTTTTGTAAAGGCTTCATATGCCTCCTTTAAAGCCTCTTTCATATAATATTCGTGAGTATTAAAATTAAACATCAGATAAAACAATTGGAGTGAACAATTAAAAATAAAACTTGGCCAAATTAGTAATTGATTTTTGCATGCAAACAATAATAACGAATTTTTGTTTCTATTCACAACTAAATCATTAAAACATAATATTATGATATCGAAGAAGATAGAATCAGCGATCAATGATCAAATTTTACTTGAAGAATTATCTTCGAGAGTATATCTTGCAATGGCCTCTTGGTGTGAGGTTCAAGGTTTGCAGGGTGTTGCTAATTTTTTATATAAACATAGTGATGAAGAGCGGATGCATCAACTGAAACTTATTCGTTATCTTAACGATAGGGAAGGATATGCTGAGTTGCAAGCGTTGCCAAAACCCGAGATAAAGTGTAAAGATATTGAAGAGCTGTTTACACAAGTTTTAAAACACGAACAGCTTGTAAGTAAGAAGATTAACGACTTAGTTGATATGAGCCTCGAAGAAAAGGATCATGCCACTTTCAACTTCTTGCAATGGTTTGTCTCTGAACAGGTTGAAGAAGAAAGTTTAGTAAATAACATATTGGCTAAAATCAAGTTGGCCGGCGATTCAAAAATGGGCAAATTCCATATTGACAATTTCCTCGCATCACTTGATGATTAGAAAAAAGTAAAATTGTTAAAGTATTGTCAATTGGATGATCTGGGATAATACCGAAAGGATGATTGTTTTTTCGATCGGTATTATCCTCTTATCTCTTGTTTTATTCTTTGTACATGACCTCGTCCAAGGGCTTTTACTTCGCAGCCTAATTCAAAATATCGTTTGATTTTTTCATCCGATAACATACCGAAAGCATCAATTACTGCTATCGGCGCTCCAGCCCAAGATACAATATCATCAGGATTTAGGTCAAGGTATTCCGAATGAGGAACTGCAAAAATTAAAGCTTCCACCCCATTTATTGATTTTTTAAGATCTTTTCCAACTCTAATATCTTTTAAATGTTCTTGATTGCGGAAAAACCGTTTCCATGATGATTTTGGTGATGGATAAGTATCTTGGTTTTCAAGTTCATACCAATGGTCAACGTAAGGATCGTGTACACGAATCTCGGCGCCCATTTCGGTAAGTTTTCTTACTACCATTTCGCTGCCGCTATATCGAGTATCGCCCACATCCTGACGATAACTTGCTCCACAGATCAACACCTGCGATCCTGCAATATATCTTGCCATATTTCTAAGGGCATCACGAACAAGTTGCGCTACATGCAACCCACGAGTATCGTTGATATCTATGGCAGTAGGTGTAATTTTGAAAAGTGATTCACCATCTTCAAAGCCAAGAATATGACGATAAGACCAATAGCCTAATCCTCCATCTTTTGGCAAACAGTAACCACCAATTCCAGGACCTGGGAAAATCATATTGCTATGAGTAGGTCTCATTTTAATAGCATTAATTACTTTAATCAGATCAACGCCATTACGCTCGGCAAAGATGCTCCATTCGTGCAGATAAGCGAGAATAGTTGCGCGGTATGAGTTTTCGATTATTTTGGTGGTTTCTGATTCTATCGGACGATCCATAACGGTAAGCGGGAAATCTTTGGTGTTGATAACTTCATGCAAAAATTTTTCTACTCTTTTGCGCGCTTCGATATCACAGCCACTACACACACGCCAAAAATCACGGATGCTCGAGACGTATTCCTTTCCTGGCATTACACGCTCAAAACTGTGAGATAACAAAGGTGTTTCTTTTAAACCTCTTTTAGCAAATGCCTTTTTAAGAATAGGCCATGCCACAAATTCTGTTGTGCCGGGGGCTACAGTTGTTTCGATTAATACAAGACAATGTGGCATTATCGTTTCACCTATTGTACGCATAGTTGCTTCAAGGGCGGCCATGTCGGCTTCACCATTACGCATGTTGCCAAGTTCACGTTTTTCGTAATCGCATTGTACATCAACCACTACCACATCAGCCAATTTTAATACTTCGCTATTATAGGTAGCTATTAGTGTTTTTTTCTCTTTGACACAACGGGAAATTAAAATATCCACTTCCGGATCTTCTGCTTTTACCGGTGAAATACCTTGATTGAGTATCGGTATTTTCCAATAACTTCTAACACTTGGCCGCTGACAACCTATTACAAATTTTGAGTCGTTGCCATTTTCATCTTTGGTATCGGCAATGATAGCTGCCATAACAGCCCCAACAAAACCAACCCCCATTACAACTACTATTTCTTTACCTTCGCTACGAGCTTTATCAGCAAGTACTTTTATCCGATTAAATTCGGCAGGATATTCATTTTTTTCGGGTAGTGGGAATTGTTGACCATGAGGACTGATTGAGAAATAATTTTCCATGTATCTGATTATTTGAAAGTTAAATTATTATATTAAATTAATAAATGTTATCGTAATAGAGCATTAGTTTGTTTTTGAATCAATGCAAAAATTTTTGCCATAGTTTTTTCAATAGTCTTGTCGGTAAGTGTTTTATGATCATCCTGTAAAAAAAACCCAATGGCATATGATTTTTTCCCCTTTACTATTTTCTCACCCTCATAAACATCAAAAAGAATTACCTCTTTAAGCAGGTCTTTTTCAGCTTCGAAAGCCAGAGTTTTTAATGTTTCAAATTCAATATTTTGATCAACCACTAAAGCAAGATCTCGCCTGACCTCCGGAAATTTAGGAATTGGCTTGTATGTTATTTTATGATTTCTCATTTCGTGAATGATATTATCCCAATGCAAGTCGGCCATTATCACCGATTGCTTTATTTCAAAATAATTTAAAATACGTCTGTTGACAACTCCGAACTCGATTGTTGATTTATCATTCAAAAACATTCTTATTCCGCTTTCAAACAGTTCGTTTGAAATATTTTCGTTTTTAAATCTTTTTTCATTAAGATTCAGCCTCTTTAAGATATTAAAAACTGTGTTTTTTAGAAAGAAAAAATCGGCTTCATTCTGTTGTTGATACCAGCTTTCGTTATTTGTTTTACCGGTTATAAAAATGGTGAGATGAGTGTTTTCTTTATATTTTTTAAGAGGGTGCGCTCCCGGTTTAGTTTTTATGAGTGAATAAACATTTCCGAATTCGAATAGTTTTAAATCGAGATTTTTGTGTTTCAAATTATGGCTTATTACTTCAAATCCGGATGTAACAAGGCTTTGCCTCATAACGTTGAGGTCGGAGCTAAGCGGGTTTTGAATTTTTACGTTATTTTCTGTTTCGTAAATCAGTAATTTATCAGCATATTCGCTTTTAGTAAGCGAGTTACACATTATCTCATAATAACCATTTCCCGAAAGGAAATCCGAAATAATGTTTTGCAAATATTCGCGATCAGGTTTTTTAGTATAAGAAATAGATGAACGTATTTGAGACGGGATGGCAATGTTGTTGTAACCGTATATTCTCAGAATGTCTTCAATAATATCTGCTTCTCTATCTACATCGGCTTTAAATGTAGGTACTTCAACCATAAGTGAATTATCTGTTTCATCAATTATTTCCATTTCGAGCCAAATTAAAATATCTTTAATTGTCTCTCGTGGTATAAACTGGCCAATTAAACAATCAACGTTTTCATATTTTAGTTCAACTATTTTCTTTTCAATAGGGTTTGGATAAACGTCAACAATATCGGAACTGATTGTTCCGCCGGCTATTCGTTTTACCATTAATGCAGCAAGTTTTAAAGCATAAATTGTGGCATTAGGATCGGTGCCACGCTCAAAACGAAAGGATGAATCGGTATTTAATCCGTGATATCGTGCAGTTTTACGGATAGTTTTTGAATCAAAATGGGCGCTTTCAATAAAAATATTCTTCGTTGATTCCGACACACCTGCATATAAACCACCAAAAACACCAGCCATACACATTCCCTTTTCTTCATCACAAATCATAAGGTCTTCTCCCGAAAGTTCCCGTTTTACTTCATCCAGGGTGGTAAACTTTGTTCCTTTAGGCTCTTTTTTTACTATGATTTTTTTTCCGGTTATCTTATCAGCATCAAAAAAATGGTTTGGATGACCTGTTTCGTGAAGGATAAAATTACTAATGTCAACAAGATTGTTAATTGGCCGCAGTCCAATAGCTTTAAGGCGATTTTTTAACCATTCGGGTGATTCTTTTACCTCAACACCCGTAATGGTAACACCTGAATATCTTGGACACGCTTTGGCATCTTCGATGATTACTGAAATCGGATAATCGTTGTTATCGGGTCTGAAGGCGCTATCGTTGGGTTTGATAAGTTTTATCGGGTCACATTTCTTTTGAAGGTTGAGCGCTGCTGCCAAATCACGAGCTACACCGATATGGGACATGGCATCCGACCTGTTGGGTGTAAGCCCTATTTCAAAAACGTAATCCTCTTCAACCGAAAAATATTCATTAGCGGGTAAACCAACTTCGGCATCATCGGGTAAAACAACTATTCCCTCATGGGAGTTGCCAAGTCCAAGTTCATCTTCGGCACAGATCATACCTTCTGAAACTTCGCCGCGAATAGTTGTTTTTTTTATTTCAAATAACTTATCTTTCATGTGAATCATTGTGCCAACAGTAGCCACTAACACTTTTTGTCCTGCGGCAACATTGGGAGCTCCGCAAACAATTGGCAAAATATTGCCCTGTCCAACCTCTACTGTAGTTATACTCAACTTGTCGGCGCCTGGATGTTTTTCACAGGTTTTTACTTCGCCAATCACTACCCCTTTCAGGCCTCCTTTTATGCTTTCGAATTTTTCGATACTCTCTACTTCAAGACCTGTGTTAGTTAAAATTGGAGCGATTTCTTCAGGGGTTAAATCAATGTTTATATATTCTTTAAGCCAGTTGTAGGAAATTTTCATGAAAAATGTTAGATGAATTTAGCCCACAAAAATAAATAATCTATGAATTTCATTAAAACAGGCAGTTTTTAATAGTTCTGATGAAAGGATGATAATAAGAAAAGAAAAAAAAATCTAAATTGAGCCTTTGCAATTTTGGGCTATTTGTTGGCTTTTTTGTATCTTTGCAGCGCTTTAATGATTTTATTATCAATTGTTTGATTATGACCGCAGAAGAGAAAAACTTAAAAGCAACTAAAGAATATTCAGCTGAAAACATACAAGTGCTTGAAGGGCTTGAGGCTGTTAGGAAAAGACCATCAATGTATATTGGAGATACCGGAGCACGAGGCCTTCATCATCTTGTTTATGAAGTGGTAGATAACTCTATTGATGAGGCTTTAGCTGGATATTGTGACAAGATTGAAGTTGTTATTCATGAGGATGAATCAATAACCGTAAAAGATAATGGGCGTGGTATTCCGGTTGGCATGCATGAAAAAGAGAACCGCTCGGCGCTTGAAGTAGTACTTACTGTTTTACATGCCGGCGGTAAGTTTGACAAAGGATCTTATAAAGTTTCGGGAGGGTTGCATGGCGTTGGTGTTTCGGTTGTCAATGCTTTATCTAAAGTATTGAAAGCGTCTATCTATCGCGAAGGGAAGTTATTTTATCAGGAATACAATTATGGAAAACCATTAGAACCGGTAAAAGCAATTGCCGAAACCAAAGATACAGGAACGGAAATTACCTTTAGCCCCGACCCAACAATTTTTCCGGAAATCAAGTTCGATTATAATATCCTTGCTACACGCTTACGTGAGCTTTCTTTTCTTAATAAAACCATTAGCCTCTCTTTAACGGATGAACGTTTGACAGATGAAGATGGAAATTTTGTAAGCGAAGAATTTTACTCTGAAAATGGATTGCTAGATTTTATCAATTATCTGGATGAAACCCGCGAGAAGCTTATTCCTGAGGCGATTTATATCGAAGGTGAAAAAAACAATACACCTATTGAAATTGCAATGCAATACAACACCTCTTTTTCTGAAAATCTTCACTCTTACGTCAACAATATCAATACTCATGAAGGGGGAACTCATTTGACAGGATTCAGAAGAGGGCTTACCCGTACACTTAAAGCTTATGCCGAGAAGTCGGGTTTATTGGCAAAGCTGAAATTTGATATCAATGGAGATGATTTTCGCGAAGGTCTGACAGCAATTATTTCTGTAAAAGTGGCAGAACCCCAATTCGAGGGTCAAACAAAAACCAAATTAGGTAATTCCGACGTGATGGGTTCTGTTGATCAGATGGTTAGCGAACTGTTGACAAATTATCTTGAAGAAAATCCGCGCGAAGCCAAAACCATTGTCAACAAAGTTATTTTAGCTGCTACAGCACGTCATGCAGCAAGAAAAGCGCGTGAATTAGTTCAACGTAAAAATGTCCTTACAGGATCGGGACTTCCCGGAAAACTTGCTGATTGTTCCGAACGTGATCCTGAGCTTTGTGAGATTTATTTAGTTGAGGGCGATTCTGCAGGTGGAACAGCAAAAGCTGGACGCGACCGCCGTTATCAGGCAATTTTACCGTTGCGAGGCAAAATCTTAAACGTTGAAAAAGCCATGCAGCACAAGATCTTCGAAAGCGAAGAGATAAAAAATATATTCACCGCGTTAGGGGTAACAATCGGAACAGATGAAGACAGTAAAGCGTTGAATATTGAGAAACTACGCTATAATAAAGTCATAATCATGACAGATGCTGATGTGGATGGAAGCCATATTGCCACGCTCATACTTACTTTTTTCTTTAGATATATGAAGGAGCTTATTGAGATGGGTAATATTTATATTGCCACACCGCCACTTTATCTGATAAAAAAAGGAAAAGACGAGCGCTATTGTTGGACAGAGGAAGAGCGAAATAAAATTGTAACAGAATGGTCGGTAAATGGCGATGCTAAAGGAATACATATTCAACGGTATAAAGGCTTGGGCGAAATGAACGCTGAGCAGTTGTGGGATACAACTATGAATCCTCAAAATAGAATACTAAGACAAGTTACTATTGAAAATGGAACGGAGGCCGATCGTATTTTTTCAATGCTGATGGGCGACGAAGTACCGCCACGCCGTGAGTTTATTGAAAAAAATGCCAGATACGCTAAAATTGATATTTAAAATACTGATTTATAGAAAAGTTGAAATTGATCATACGTAGTATTATTGTATTTACCATAATACTTGTTTTCATATTACTCATCTTTCTGCTTTTCTCTACTTTAGATGAGTACAAGCCATCCAACAAAGAGATTTTACATCCAGAGACATTTTCTTTTAGCAAAACCTTAAGCGATAGCATCATTAGCTTGATGACGTGGAATATTGGCTATGCTTCGATGGGCAGCGAGACCGATTTTTTTTATGATGGCGGAAAAATGGTCAGGCCAAATAGAGAACTCCATGAAAAATATCTTGATAGCATTGTTAATTTTTTTCAACCCGAAAAGGCACCAAATTTTATTTTATTGCAAGAGGTTGATTATGAGGCAAAGAGATCATATTTTTCAAATGAAAAAGAGGCCTTGCAACGAAGACTGATAGATTATTCTTCTGTTTTTGCTGTGAATTACAATGTCTTTTTTGTTCCTGTGCCACTATTTAATCCTATGGGAAAAGTTATTGCCGGCATGATCTCGTTTTCTGACATAGAGCCTAAATCATCTTTTAGAATCGCTTTCGCGGGAAATTACCCTTGGCCGGTAAGGCTTTTTAATCTGAAGAGGTGTTTTATATTGCAACGTTTTAATACTCAAAGTGGTAAAGAGTTGATTCTGATAAATATTCATAATTCTGCCTTTGATAAAGGTGATTTGCGCAAAATTCAAATAGAAACCCTTCGTCAAGTAGCATTAAAGGAGTATGGTAAGGGAAATTGGGTAATTATTGGAGGTGATTGGAATATGAATCCACCGGGATTTGATCCGGATAAGATTACCACCGGCGATGAGACTTTTACCGTTGAAACAGAAAAAATTCCAAATGATTTTTTACCTAAAGGATGGAAATGGATTTATGATGAAAAGAGGCCTACAAACCGTTCTGTGGTTACAAGCTATACTAAAGGAGAAACCCCAACAACTATTATTGATTTCTTTCTTCTTTCACCTAATATTCAATGTCTTAATGTGGAAACTATAAACTTTGCATTCTCTTTTTCCGACCACAATCCAGTATTTTTAGAAGCGCTGCTTTCCAACTGTCATTAATATTTTATCTCAATTAATCAAGAGGTGGCTATTTCAGGCTAAACCATTTATTTTATAAGTCTAATCGTAGTATGGTGTTTGTTTGGAACAATTTTTAAAGTGTTGTTCACAACCATTTAATTTGGGTTTACTTTCTCGATTCTATCAAAATCTCAAGGATTTTAATGCCCGCTTCTGAAATTACTGTTCCAGGACCAAAAACTGCGACAACCCCGGCATCATAAAGATATTGATAATCTTGAGGAGGGATTACGCCTCCAACGATAACCATAATATCTTCCCGTCCGGCCTTTTTTAATTCGTTGATTACTTGTGGGACTAATGTTTTATGACCTGCGGCAAGGCTTGATATTCCAAGGATATGCACATCATTTTCCACAGCTTGTTTAGCAGCTTCAGCAGGTGTTTGGAACAAAGGCCCTATATCTACGTCAAAGCCAATATCGGCATATCCTGTTGAGACTACTTTGGCTCCTCGATCGTGGCCATCCTGTCCCATCTTAGCAACCATGATCCTTGGACGCCGCCCTTCAATTTCGGCAAATTCGTCAGCTAAACTGCAAGCCTTTTTAAACTTATCATCACCTTTCGATTCTGAAGAATAGATACCAGATATCGAACGTATCACAGCTTTATATCTACCAAAAACCTTTTCGCAGGCCATTGAAATCTCTCCGAGTGTAGCTCTCTGTTTGGCAGCTTCAATAGCAAGTTCCAACAAGTTGCCTTCGCCGGTTTCACAGGCTTTGGTAATTTTAGATAGCGCCGCATCCATCTCTTCCTGATTTCGTTCAGCACGCAATTGTTCAAGCCTTTTTAATTGAGCATTTCTAACCGCTGAATTATCTACTTCAAGAGTTTCAATTGGATCCTCTTTTTCGAGTCGGTATTTATTTACACCCACAATTGTATCTTTAAAAGAGTCAATTCGTGCTTGTTTGCGTGCTGCAGCCTCTTCAATACGCATTTTTGGAACTCCGGTTTCTATTGCCTTTGCCATACCGCCCAACTCTTCGATCTCCTCTATCAGTTTCCATGCACGGTGTGCAATTTCATGAGTCAATGTTTCGACATAATAGGAGCCTGCCCATGGATCTACCACTCGACAAACGTTAGTCTCTTCTTGAATGTAAATTTGTGTGTTACGAGCTATACGTGCCGAAAAGTCAGTTGGCAGGGCAATAGCTTCATCCAAGGCATTTGTATGTAGCGATTGTGTGTGTCCAAGTACTGCTCCCATAGCCTCGATACAGGTACGGGCTACATTGTTAAAAGGGTCTTGTTCGGTAAGGCTCCATCCCGACGTTTGGGAATGAGTACGTAATGCCATGGATTTTGGATTTTTTGGATTAAATTGTTTAACAATTTTTGCCCAAAGCATACGCGCTGCCCTCATTTTGGCAATCTCCATAAAATGATTCATTCCAATACCCCAGAAAAAGGAGAGACGCGGAGCAAAAGCATCAATATCTAATCCTGACTGTATGCCGGTGCGAAGATATTCAAGTCCATCAGCTAAAGTATAGGCTAATTCGATATCGGCGGTGGCTCCTGCTTCTTGCATGTGATAACCGCTGATGCTGATAGAGTTGAATTTAGGCATATTCTTAGAAGTATATTTGAAGATATCGGCAATGATACGCATTGAGGGCAATGGTGGGTAAATATAGGTGTTGCGCACCATAAATTCCTTGAGGATATCATTTTGGATAGTTCCTGTAAGCTGTTCAAGGCGAACGCCTTGCTCCAGGCCTGCTACTATGTAAAAGGCCATTATTGGTAATACAGCTCCATTCATCGTCATTGAGACCGACATTTTATCCAAAGGGATTTGATCGAAAAGGATTTTCATGTCAAGTATTGAATCAACGGCAACGCCAGCTTTGCCAACATCGCCCACAACCCTTTCGTGATCCGAATCGTATCCGCGGTGGGTGGCTAAGTCGAAGGCTATAGAGAGGCCCATCTGCCCTGAAGCCAAGTTACGGCGATAAAAAGCGTTCGACTCTTCAGCCGTAGAAAAACCAGCATACTGCCGAACAGTCCATGGACGTAAAACATACATGGTAGAATATGGCCCTCTAAGAAATGGAGGAATACCTGCAGCATATTGCAAATGCTCCATTTTGGTGAGATCTGCTTCGGTATAGACTGGTTTGAGTTTTATCTGTTCGGGTGTCAACCAATTTTTTTCTATATGATTTTCTTTATCCCAATCGGCGCTGCTAAGCTGCGACTTTACAGAGTGTTTTATATTGATATTTTTGAAATTTGGTTTCATTGTATAAAATGTTAAATCTTTAATAAAATTATATTATGAATTGATACCCAGCATTTTGTTATATTCAAGCAACGTATCAAGGACATTGGATTTAATATGAATGAAATGCTTTAATCCTTTTGATTTTAACTCTTCGATACTATCTTTAGGATATCCTGCAACCACAACAATTGCTTTATGTTTGGTTTTATCGAGGATTTCGGGAGCAATTACGGGGTAATCTTCATCTGCAGAACAAATGACGATGATCTCGGCATCACTTTTTAATGCTGCATCAACTCCTTGTTGTATTGTATCGAACCCGTTGTTATCAATAATTTTATAACCTGCACAGCCAAAGAAATTAGCTGAAAACTGCGAACGTGCCCGCCGCATGGCAAGGTTGCCGTAGGTGAGCATAAAAGCAGTCGGGCGCTTATGACTTAAAGCCCAACGATCGGTGGCTGCCCTCAATTTTTCAAACTCTTCAGAACCACGGTAAATTTTCAATGGCTCAATAGTCTTTTTGCCACTATCTTCCTCTTTGTTTTTCAATATTTCTGTAATAATTTCCGGATCAAGATGCTCGGAAAAATTTGGATATTGGTTGGTTCCGACGAATATCTCCTTTCGGTTAGCAATAGCTAAATTACGTTTTTGTGCAGTTTGGGAAATTCGTTCCTGAATAAATCCATCTTTTAATGATGCTACAAATCCTCCCCTCTCCATAATTTCTAAAAAGAGTTTCCATGCATTTTCAACAATCGAGTCTGTGAGTGTTTCGATATAATAAGAACCGGCTGCGGGATCAATAATTTTATCGAGATACGACTCCTCTTTTAAAAGCAATTGTTGATTTCGGGCAATACGTTCCGAAAAGTCGTTTTGCTCTGCGAATGTTGAATCAAAAGGTTTTATAAAAAGCGAGTTTGTTCCTCCGATAATAGCCGACATAGCTTCGGTTGTCGTTCTTAGCATATTAACATAAGGATCGTATATGGTTTTATTCCAATCGCTTGTAATAGTATGGATATAGGTACGAGTAAGCTCAGCATCGGAAGGGCCATAAGCATTTACTATTTTAGCCCAAAGCAGCCTGGCAGCTCTAATCTTTGCAATTTCCATAAAATAATTGGAGCCTACGCCAAAGTTAAATTTAATCTTTGGCGCTACATTATCAATTGAAACACCGAGATCTGTTATTCTTTGTAAGTATTCATTACCATAGGCAAGACCGAAAGCCAACTCTTCGACTGTGGATGAACCGGCATTTTTGAATAAAACAGCATCTACTGACAGTACCCTGAAATGAGGTAGATAATGCGAAGCCTTAATGATATCTGAACATGAAGCAAAGTCATCATTTTCCGATTGATAAAAAGCGCCGGTACGAAGCAATTTACTGATCGGATCAAAATTGACTGAGCCATTTATTTTTTGAAGATCACGATTATACTTCTTTACTAATTCGATATAAATATCAAGAACTTTAGGAGCGTGTTTACCACAAATAAAATTTACTTCAACACTCTGGGCATAAATATTTTCCATTAATTTTTCTATCTCCTCAATGCTCGGCTCTTTTTCTTGTTCAAGCATCCAGCCAACAGAATCTACCCCTTTCATCAGGATGTCGAGAGCTTTTTTGTTGGCATCTTTTATGTTTTTTACTGAGATATCCTGCCGGATAAGCCAGTTGTTTTCTTTTTTACGTCCACTTCTTACAAAAGGAAAATCCCCAGGGAAAATGTTCAAATAATTGATCTTTTCAAGGTCTTCTGCACGATAATATGGCCTGACATCAAAACCTTCAATGGTTTTCCAAATTAGTCTTCGCACATAATCAGCTCCTTTTAAATCCTTATAAATCATTTGTTCCCATTCTTGGGTAGAAATAGAAGGAAATTCATCAAACAGTTTTTTCTGTTCTTCTGATGCATTAATGTCAATCATTTTTATCTGGTTAAGTTATTTATTATTAATGAATTATTCAATATGACAAGTTTTTATAATAAGGTGTGCAAAGTTACGACAAATCATGGATGAAAAGCTAATTATACTCAAGTTGGTAAAGTAAAGTAAGTTAAAACCAGATTATTCAATAGAAAATCCTTGTTGGCTCATCTGATTATTTATGAGGTCAATTCCGATTAAGTGTCTTTTTCGTACAATTTTTTTGTAGTAATTACTAACTTTTAATATGGATTTATACTTGTTTCTGTCGTTTTGACAGGTGAAAATGTCAGGGTTTGAAATACAGATTTTTTGATTATGATTAAAGTTAACGTGTTTATAATCAATGATATAATTTTAAAAAAAGGAAATTTAAAAAATTATCATTAAAAGAGCTTGGTGGTTAAACAGCTTCCTAACAGTCTGTGGCATAATGATTGACGGAGCAGTGCGCAAATCAAATAGAAATTAAAAATTATAATTAAAGTAATAAACTAATGGGAAAAATAATCGGAATTGATTTAGGTACATCTAATTCGTGTGTTTCGGTAATGGAAGGTAACGAGCCTGTTATTATCCCCAATTCGGAAGGACGTAGAACTACCCCTTCCATTGTGGCATTTACCGAAAATGGCGAACGAAAAGTTGGCGATCCGGCCAAGCGTCAGGCAATCACAAATCCAAAAAACACTGTTTATTCCATCAAGCGTTTCATGGGCGAAACATTTGATAGGGTGCAGAAAGAGACCGGTCGTGTAACTTATGATGTTGTAAAGGGTGAAAATAATACCCCAAGGGTAAAGATAATGGATAGACAATATACCCCTCAAGAGATATCGGCAATGGTTCTTCAGAAGATGAAGAAAACCGCAGAGGATTATCTTGGTACTACTGTTAATGAAGCTGTTATTACTGTTCCTGCCTATTTTAGTGACTCGCAGCGTCAGGCTACCAAAGAGGCAGGCGAGATCGCAGGTCTTAAGGTGCGGAGGATCATAAATGAGCCTACGGCAGCTTCGTTAGCCTATGGTTTGGATAAGAAAAAAGATGACCTCAAAGTAGCAGTATTCGATCTCGGTGGCGGCACATTTGATATTTCTATTCTTGAGTTGGGCGATGGCGTCTTTGAAGTGAAAGCAACAAATGGCGACACACACCTTGGCGGAGATGATTTTGATCATGAGATAATTGATTGGTTAGCCTCTGAGTTTAAGGCCGATTTTAATATTGACCTTAAAAAAGACCCAATGGCTATGCAGCGCTTAAAAGAAGCTGCTGAAAAAGCAAAAATAGAGTTGTCAAGCTCAAGCGAAACGGAGATTAATCTGCCTTATATTATGCCGGTTGACGGTATTCCGCAGCATCTTGTGAAAAAACTCACACGTGCAAAGTTTGAGCAAATCACTGAGAAGCTTACCAAAGCAACCATAGAGCCTTGTCGTAAGGCATTGGCTGATGCAGGAATAAAGGCCTCCGACATTGATGAGGTAATCTTGGTTGGCGGATCAACACGAATACCTGCTATCCAGCGGGTTGTAAAGGAATTTTTTGGTAAAGAACCCTCCAAAGGAGTAAATCCGGACGAAGTAGTAGCTATTGGAGCAGCTATTCAGGGAGGGGTACTTTCCGGTGATGTAAAAGATGTGCTGTTGCTCGACGTAACCCCGTTGACGTTAGGTATTGAAACCTTAGGCGGTGTGATGACAAAACTAATTGATGCCAACACAACTATCCCTACCCGAAAATCAGAAGTCTTCTCCACAGCTTCTGACAATCAGCCATCGGTTGAAATACATGTATTGCAAGGAGAGAGGTCAATGGCAAGAGATAACAAAACAATTGGAAGGTTTCATCTCGACGGGATACCACCGGCAATGAGAGGAATACCTAAAATTGAAGTTACTTTTGATATTGATGCTAACGGAATACTTAATGTGTCGGCTAAAGATCAGGGTACAGGAAAATCGCAAAGTATCAGAATAGAAGCCTCCTCAGGCCTGACGGATGAAGAGATTAAAAGGATGAAAGCCGAAGCTCAGGCCAACGCCGAAGCTGATAAGAAAGCAAAAGAACGTGTGGATAAATTGAATCATGCCGACTCCTTAATTTTTCAAACCGAAAAACAGTTGAAAGAGTATGGAGATAAAATCCCCGCTGACAAGAAAAAGGTTATTGAAGATGCTATTACCGAGCTTAAAGATGCCCATAAACGTGAGGACCTGGATGCAATTGACAGAGCAAGCAAAGCATTGAACGACGCTTTTCAGGCTGCAAGCCAGGATATATATAATGCCACGCAGCAGCAAGGCGGAGAGCAGGCAGGTCAACAAAGTGAAGGAGCGGCAGGCGGTGATCATTCCGGAAGCACAGATCAAGATGTAACAGACGTTGACTTTGAAGAAGTGAAGTAAAGACAATCAAAAATATTCAACTTACGAGTAAATAGCGGTAAAACATTTTCTTACCGCTATTTTTGTTATTTCTTGTTCTTACTAAAGCTTAATTTAGTAAACTGAAAATATTTGAGTACTGTGGCAATACTTTCGAGGCTAAAACGTGGACTATTTGCTTTTGTAATTATTCCTGTGTAAATAGATCCGAAAAGGAAAGAAGATAGAAAGCAGTAGAGGAAAAACGTAAAGAAACTTTACTAGATTTAACTGCAAATAAAATTGCAGAAGTCCGCTTTTTGCAACTACATTTCCGTGTCAGAAGAAACTGTACTTTTTGGAATTTCAAAGAACACTCCAAAATATAGTGCTGATTTATAATTATATCAATTTGTTTATCAAAAGGATGAGAAAACCTCTATTTTTGTAGGATAAAGTAAAACTGAATATTAATAAATGGCAAAAAAACAAGTAAAAGAGAAGGCGATAGAGGTTGCGTTGTGGGAATCGGCGAATAAACTACGTGGAAGTGTAGAACCTTCGGAATACAAACACGTAGTGCTAGCATTGATTTTTTTGAAATTTGTGAGTGACAAATTTGAAGAGCAACGAAAAAAACTAATCGAAGGCGGAAAAGAGAAATATATAGAAAGACCGGAATTTTACAATATGAACAATGTCTTTTTTCTGAAAGAAGAAACTCGTTGGTCATACATTGTGAGCAAATCCCGTCAAAACGACATCGCGCTGATAATCGACACCGCTTTGCACACCATTGAAAAAGATAACAAAGCTTTGAAAGGTGCTTTGCCGGACAACTATTTTTCCCGTCTCGGACTTGACACATCCAAATTAGCCGCTCTTATCAGCGAAATTGACAGCATAGATACACTGAAAGACAAGGAGCAAGACGTTATCGGGCGTATTTACGAGTATTTCTTGGGTAAATTTGCAATTGCCGAAGGGAAAGGAAAAGGTGAGTTTTACACACCCAAAAGCATTGTGAATCTGATTGCTGAGATGATTGAACCGTACAAAGGAGTAATTTACGACCCTTGTTGCGGTTCAGGCGGAATGTTTGTGCAATCCATCAAGTTTATCGAGGCGCATCACGGCAATAAAAAAGAGGTTGCCATTTACGGACAGGAATATACCAATACCACCTACAAGCTGGCGAAAATGAACCTTGCCATTCGGGGAATCTCTGCCAATCTTGGTGAAAGAGCCGCTAACACATTCAGCAACGACCTGCACAAAGACCTGAAAGCTGACTTTATTATGGCAAATCCGCCTTTTAATCAAAAAGATTGGCGAGCAGAAAATGAACTTTTGGATGATCCCCGTTGGAAAGGATACGAAATACCACCCACAAGCAACGCCAATTACGGTTGGATACTCCACATGGCCTCCAAACTCTCTGACCATGGCGTAGCCGGATTTCTTTTGGCAAATGGCGCCTTAAGTGGTGGCGGTGACGAATACAAAATTCGCAAGCAACTAATTGAAAATAATTTGGTGGAAGCTATCCTGATTTTACCGCGAAACATGTTTTATACCACAGATATAAGTGTAACACTTTGGATATTAAACAAAAACAAAAAAGAGACCGTTCGGAAAATTGGAGACGAAACAAGAAATTACCGAGACCGACAAAAGGAAATTCTTTTTATGGATTTACGGGAAATGGGCAAGCCTTTCGAGAAAAAATATATCCAATTCTCAGATGCAGATATTCAAAAAATTACCGAAACGTATCATAGTTGGCAGCAAATTGATTGGAAATCTACTTATAAAGATATTCCCGAATTCTGTTATTCCGCAAGTATCGAAGAAATAAGAGAGAAGGATTATTCGCTTGTGCCGAGCAGATATATTGAGTTTGTTAATCGGGATGAAGAGATTGATTTTGATGAGAAAATGAAAAGTTTGCAGCGGGAAATAGGAGAATTGTTACAAGAAGAAAAAAAATCTCGCAATGAGTTGCTACGTGTTTTTGAAGACTTAGGTTTTAAAATTGAGTTAAAATGAAAGAAAAACAACTAAACCTTTTTGAGTTGGGTGGTGAGTATGATATCTACTCACTTATCAACGATGAGTTTTTGCCGGAAGAGTACCACGAAATTGAATATAAATCCGGCAAAGACGGTTTCCCGAAAGAATTTTGGAAAACATATTCTGCCTTTGCCAACACCAATTCCGGAATTATTGTTATAGGGGTAAAAGAGAAGAGAGGAGTTTTTTCGATTGAGGGATTAACAGACGAGCAAATTTCAAAATATAAAAAGCATTTTTGGGATAACTGCAATAACCCGAATACTGTCAGTGTTAATCTTTTGAGCAATGAAGATATAAAAGTTGTTGAGATTAAATCTAAAAAACTGCTGGCTATCAGGGTTCCTTTCGCTCACCGTACTCAAAAACCTGTTTTTCTTACACGAAATCCATTAGGAAATACTTACAAACGCAACCATGAAGGTGACTACCGATGTACCGATGACGAAGTGAAAAGAATGTTGGCTGATGCAGTTGCTGAACTTAAAAGAGATAATCTGCTATTGGAGAATTTTACGATAGAGGATTTAGACCCCGTTAGCATTCGTCAGTTCCGTCAACTGTTTTCATCTACTAAGCCGGGGCATGCTTGGCTCAGTTTGGAAGATAAAGAACTATTGAAAAAAATCGGTGCTTATCGTATTAACCGAAAAACCAAGCAAGAAGGTATTACGCTTGCCGGATTGTTGATGTTCGGCAAAGAAGACAGTATTCGCGAGCAGGAAGCCTTACCCGATTATTTTCCTGATTTTAGAGAACGTTTGTCTATGGATGAAAAGGTACGATGGACAGACCGTATTTATCCGGACGGAACTTGGGAATGTAACCTACTTCAGTTTTATTTAAAAGTGTGGCCCAAATTATCATCCACACTACCCAAACCATTCCATTTAGAAAAAGATGAACGTATTGATGAAACGCCTGCCCATGTTGCTCTGCGTGAAGCTTTTGTAAATTCATTGGTACATACAGATTATTCGTTAAGTGGAAATATTATCATAGAACTTGATACGGAAAAGTTTGTATTTTCCAATCCGGGGACCCTTCTTGTTTCATTGGAACAGTATTACGCGGGAGGAGTAAGTGAATGTCGTAACCCTGCACTACAAAAAATGTTTATGCTGATTGGGCGTGCCGAAAAAGCAGGTAGCGGAGCAGATAAAATTATAAGCGGCTGGCAAGCTTCTCACTGGCGAAGACCCTACCTTGAAATTGAAAATCAGCCGGATAGAGTAAAGCTTACTTTGCCTATGTTTAATGTATTGCCTGAACAGGTACACAATGAACTGAACACTATTTTTGGTGATTTAAGCCATTTTACTCCCGAAGAATTAGTTGCACTCTCTTTTAGCTTGATAGAAGGCTCTACTTCCAATCACCGTTTACAGTACGCATTAAATATGCATAGTTCAGATATTACAAAAATGCTGAAAAAAATATGTGTGGACGGTTATTTGGAAGCTGAAAATTACGGTCGTTGGACTACGTATAAAATAAAACCTAAGCTTGCAAGCTTAGACACAAACCTTGCAACCTCAGGTAGAAAGGTTGACACCTCAGGTGGCAAGGTCGCAAGCTTTGATAGAAAGGTTGACACCTCAAGTAGCAAGGTTGCAAGCTTACGTGATAGAAACCTTGCTACCTCTGGCAGAAAGGTTGCAACCTCTAAAAAACGTGCTGATAATCAAGGAGATGGCGGAGAGAAGGTTGCAACCTCTGAAAGAAAGGTTGCAACCTTACAAGATAGCAAGGTTGCAACCTTAGCTGAACTTCCCCAAAGAATGAGCGTAAAGAAAATGGAAAATATAATTATGCGAATTTGTAAGGATAATTACGTTAAAAAAGAAGAGCTTGCAGAACTATTAAACCGTTCGGAAAATTATATCAGAAATAAAATTTTACCGAGAATGCTAAAAGATGGAAAATTAGAGAAAAAATACCCGTTTACGCTTAATCATCCCGAACAAGCCTATAAAACCACAGAAGAATATGCAGAAAAACTATAAGCGATTAGGCGAATACATACAACAGGTGGACGAAAGAAATTCCAATTTGGAAGATTTGCCTTTAATGGGGCTAAGTGTTCAAAAAATGTTTATTCCGTCCATAGCTAATACGATTGGCTCAAATATGGCAAACTACAAAACAATCTACAAAGATCAATTTGCTTATATTGCTGACACTTCACGACGTGGTGATAAAATTGCAGTTGCTCTTTTTAAAGACTATGAGAAGGCTTTAATCTCACAAGCATATACAACTTTCGAGATTACAGATACCAAAAAACTTATCCCGGAATATTTAATGATGTGGTTTAGTCGTCCTGAATTTGATAGGTATGCCAGATATAAAAGCCATGGAAGTGTAAGAGAGATTTTTTCTTGGGAAGAAATGTGTGATGTAATGGTTCCCATTCCCAATATTACCCAACAACAAGCACTTGTAGATGAATACCAAACCATAGAGCGACGAATACAAATAAACGAACAACTCTGCCAAAAATTAGAAGAAACAGCACAAGCTCTCTACCGAAAATACTTTGTAGAAGATATCGATACGGAAGATTTGCCGGAGGGGTGGAGATGGGGGAAGTTGGAGGAAATTGCTACAATTACAATGGGACAATCGCCTATGGGAGAAAGTTATAATATTGATGGAATAGGAGAAATATTTTATCAAGGTAGAAGTGATTTTGGAATGCGATTTCCAACAATTAGAATGTATACAAATGAGTCAACCAAAATGGCAAAGAAAGATGATGTTTTATTAAGTGTAAGAGCCCCAGTTGGAGATATTAATATTGCACCACATAACTGTTGTATCGGTAGAGGACTGGCAAGTATAAGGAATAAGAAAAAACATAAATCCTACATATTTTATTTGACAAAGAATCTAGATGAAATATTTAATGTAGCTGATGGAGAAGGTACAATTTTTGGAAGTATTGATAGAAATACACTTTTAAACATTGATGTAATAATTCCAGATGAAGAAACTGTTGAATTATTTGAAGGAAAAGTTTCATCTATTGACAGGTTATATAAATATAATGATCTAGAAATTAGAATATTAAAAAAAACACTATCTTTGCTGTTGGCAAAGATGGGGAGAAAGGAGGATTAGTTATGACACATTTTGAGAAACTTGATAAATTATTAATGGGTTTAATGTCAAGAGTAAAACATCAAATGTCAGGAAATTCTGAAAATCCCAAACTAACATTTGATTTTCTTTGTGATGTCTTGTTGAAAGATGAAGGAATTGAGGATTGGGAAAAGCAGTTTTTGCAAAATCGTTTAATGAGCGATGGTTTTTTATCTTTTGATATTGTTAAAGGCATTTCAATTCCAAACATCACTCAAAAAGGAATTGAGTTTGTACAAAAAGGGGGATATAGGAAATTACAAGAAAAAGAGAAATTGTTTGAAGAAGTTCAAATTTCAACAATAAAAAGTAATAATAGGAGTAAGTGGGCACTGATTGTTGCGATATTATCTTTGATTATTACATTGATGTTTAATATTATAATCTTACTTCTTGATAAATGAAACTACAAAATAGAATAAGAGACTTGTTTAAAAAAGATGGAAAAGGTTATTTGATAAAAAGAGAAAGCCATAACCTTGAATTTAAACAGAATTTTCAATTAGGGGACAACTTGTTGAAATATATCAAAACATTAGCCGGCATGGCTAATAATAAAGGTGGTATTATTCTATTTGGTATTCAAAATAGTCCACATATTCCAATAGGCATGACTAATAATCGTTTCACAGAAACTGATCCGGCAAAAATAGATAGAAATATTAGGGAATATTTTTCTCAAGAATTAAAATGGAGTTCATTTATTCATAAAGAAGAAGATAAGGAGTTTGGGATATTGATTGTAAATGAAAGTGATGAGAAACCTGTTATTTGTAAAAAGAATGGAAGTGATGTGTTAAGAGAAGGTGCTATTTATTACAGATATAGAGCGGAAACAAAAGAAATTGAATACCCTGAATTAAAAAAAATTCTTGACCATGAAAAAGAAAAAGAAAGAAATCTATGGATTAAACATATTGAAAAAATATCACATATAGGACCGAAAAATGTGCATTTATTAGATAGCTATACAGGCGAACTATTTGTGGGAAATGGGAAAATTCTTTTAAATGAAGAGTTATTAGACAAACTGAAATTTGTTAAAGAAGGGAGTTTTACGGAAAAAGAAGGCGAAGGTTTACCTACATTAAGACTTGTTGGCGATATTGATGGTGTTGTAGATACTTCAATCACAATTAAACCAGATGTCATTTATCCATTAACCACAGCTGATTTACAAAGAAAATTAAATTTAAATCAATATGAAATTCAAGCAGTTATTTCAAAACTTGATATAAAGAATAAGCCTAAATATCATACTGCTATAAGAAGTGGCAAACAAACACAAGTTCATAAATACTCAGAAAATTTGGTTGATATTCTAGAAAGGATGATGCAAAAAGAAAGTTTTTTGCAAGATTGTATAAGCGAATATAAAGTAAAACAAGCTGAAATTCGTGAAAGTAAAAAAGCAAATCTTAATATTAAAAAGCGTAATAAAAAAAACATAAAAATCAATGACCAACAGCGAAATAATTCTTTATAAAAACTCGGAAGGTAATATTAAAATAGATGTTCGGCTCGAAGATGAAACCGTTTGGCTTACGCAAGCGCAGATTTGCGAATTGTTTCAAAAATCAAAAGCTACTGTAAGTGAACATATTAAAAATATATTTGAAGAGGGAGAGTTGAATGAGAATTCAGTTGTTCGGAATTTCCGAACAACTGCTTCGGATGGTAAAAACTACGATACCAATTTTTACAATCTCGACGTAATTATTTCTGTTGGTTATCGGGTAAAATCGCCACAAGGTACGCAGTTTCGTATTTGGGCAACCCAAAAACTGAAAGAATACATCATCAAGGGTTATGCACTGAATGATGAGCGTTTCAAAACAGGAACTTCGATGAATTATTTCAACGAACTGCAGGAACGCATCCGCGCAATTCGCCTTTCGGAGAAATTTTTCTACCAAAAAATCAAAGACATTTACACTACGAGCATCGACTACGATCCCAAAGATGAAAAAACCATTGAGTTTTTTAAGGTAGTCCAAAATAAACTACTTTGGGCAATCAGCGAGCAAACGGCAGCCGAATTGGTGTATCGGCGTGCAGATGCAAGTTTGCCTATGATGGGAATGCTTTCTTACGACAAAGAGCAGGCTACTTCTATCAAAAAATCGGAAGTAAGTATTGCCAAAAACTACCTGAATGAAGACGAGATGAAGTTACTTGGGCTTTTGGTAGAGCAATATTTGGCTTTTGCCGAAACAATGGCACAACAACATATACCCATGTATATGAAGGATTGGATTGCTCGGTTGGATATTATTTTGAAACTAAACGGCAGAGAATTACTTACTCATGCAGGTAAAATATCTCATCAGTTGGCATTGAAAAAATCGGGAGAAGAGTATGAAAAATTCAAGAACCGACAAAAAGCGATTGAAAAAGCAACGAGTTTGAAAGAATTAGAAGAAGACATTCTCAAACTAAAAAAATCAAAGTCATGAAATTCACCGAACATAAACTCGAAACCACCTTTATCCAACTGCTATCGGAAAAGGGCTATATGCACAGCACGGGTGTATCGGTGCCACGTGCTTCGGTGGATGAGGCGCTGATAGAAGATGATTTGCGGCGGTTTTTGTTGTCACGGTATCAGGCAGAAAACTTGACGGGAAATGAGGTAAATTCCATTATTTTACAACTAAAATCCCTTCCTGCAAGTGATTTGTACGAAAGCAACAGGCGGTTTATGCAGATGCTTTCGGACGGTTTTATTCTGAAAAGGGAAGACCGCACGCAGAAAGATATCTATATTGAGCTTATTGATTACAGAGGATTGGAAAAACAGCTACAACTTGGCCCTGAAATGGCTATTATCCTGGCTGCGGATAAAGATGAAGAAGACTACTCACCCGATAAGAATATTTACAGATTTGTAAACCAAATGGAAATCGTGGGTACCGAAAAACGTATTCCCGACGGAATTATTTACGTAAATGGTTTGCCTTTAGTGGTTTTTGAATTTAAGACAACCATTGAGGAAAATACCACTATTCATGATGCTTACAAACAACTTACGGTACGTTATCGTCGTGATATTCCCGTGCTTTTTAAGTACAATGCTTTTTGCGTTATCAGCGACGGTATAAACAACAAGGCGGGTTCGTTTTTTGCCCCTTACGAATTTTATTATGCATGGCGAAGAGTGGCAGGTTCGGCAAAAGATGCTGAAGGCATCAGCAGTATGTTTACATTAATTAAAGGAATGTTTAATAAAAACCGTTTTCGGGATATCCTTCGCAACTTTATCTTTTTTCCCGACACGGGAGATAAAGAAACGAAAATTGTTTGTCGCTATCCGCAATATTACGCTGCTCGGGCTTTGTTTGAAAATATCAAGCATGAGCAAAAACCGCACGGTAACAGTAAAGGCGGAACCTATTTCGGCGCTACCGGCAGCGGCAAAAGTTTCACGATGCTTTACCTGACCCGCTTGCTGATGAAAAGCGAACATTTTGCAAGTCCTACGATAGTACTGATTACAGACCGCACCGATTTAGACGACCAACTTGTGGCACAATTTATCAATGCCAAGAAATTCATCGGCGACGACACGGTACAAAGCGTCGAAAGCCGTACTGATTTACGTGAAAAACTACAAGGCAGACAAAGCGGAGGCGTTTTCCTTACCACCATCCAGAAATTTACCGAAGATACGGAACTACTTACCAAACGTAGTAATGTGATTTGCATTTCGGACGAAGCACACCGTACACAAACCAATCTTGAGCAAAAAATCACTATTACCGAACAGGGTGTTATTAAATCGTATGGCTTTGCCAAATATCTGCACGATTCATTGCCCAATGCCACTTACGTAGGTTTTACAGGAACACCCATAGATGCTACTTTGGATGTTTTCGGTCCGGTGGTGGATGCCTACACCATGACTGAATCGGTTCGTGATGAAATCACTGTGCGCATCGTTTACGAAGGCAGAGCTGCTAAAGTGGCGTTAGATAATAGTAAATTAGAAGAGATTGAACGTTACTATGAAGCAGCTGCGGAAGCGGGAGCCAATAAATACCAAATTGAACAAAGTAAAAAAGAGACTGCCAAGATGAATACCATCCTTGGCGACACGAAACGTTTACAGAATGTTGCCGAAGATTTTGTTGCTCATTACGAAAAACGTGTTTTGGAAAAAGCATCGTTGAAAGGCAAAGCAATGTTTGTTTGCAGCAGCAGAGAAATCGCTTACGAATTATTTAAGCGAATTATAGCTCTTAGACCCGAATGGAACGAAATACGTGAAGCAGATGAAGATGCAGAACTTTCCGACAAGGATAAAAAGGAGTTGAAACCGATTGAGCGTATAAAAATGGTAATGACCCGCTCAAAAGACGACGAGAAAGAACTTTGGGATTTGTTAGGAACAAAGGAAGACAGAAAAGAGCTCGACAGACAATTCAAAAATGAGAAATCTAACTTTAAAATCGCTATCGTGGTGGATATGTGGCTCACAGGCTTCGATGTGCCTTCTTTAGACACTATTTACATTGACAAGCCAATTCAACAGCATAGTTTAATACAAACTATTTCGCGGGTCAATCGGAAAGTGGAAGGTAAACACAAAGGTCTTGTGGTAGATTATATTGGAATAAAAAACAAAATGAATTTAGCGCTTGCACAATACGATAAAATGGACGGCAAAAATTTTGAGGATATTTCTCAATCGCTCGTAATTATGCGCGACCATTTGGATTTGCTAAAACGCCTGATGCACAAGTTTGATGATACAAAATATTTCAAAGGTTTTGCTTTGGAACAGCTGAATACGCTGAATATGGCAGCCGAATTTGCACAGCAAACCAAAGAGACGGAAACTCGATTTATGGGATTAACAAGACGATTGAAAGCAGCTTATGATATTTGCGTGGGAAGCGAGCAAATAACGCAGGAGGAGCGAGACCATGTGCATTTTTATATGGCCGTTCGCTCTATTATTTTCAAGTTGACTAAAGGTGATACTCCCGATGTGGTACAAATGAACAACCGTGTGCGTGAAATGATTGAAGAAGCTTTGCGAAGCGACGGAGTGGAGGAAATCCTGAAAATCGGTGAAGATGCCAAAAGTGAACAGGATTTGTTTGACGGAGCCTATTTGGCTAAAATCAATAGGATAAAGCTACCCAATACGAAAATCAAACTTTTGCAAAAACTATTGACAAAAGCTATTGGGCAATTACGAACAGTAAACCGCCTGAAAGGAATTGATTTCAGCCGCAGGATGCAACAATTGGTAGAGCAATACAACAACCGTTCGGCGAATGATATTTTGCGAAGCGAGGTATATGAAGAAATGGCTGAACAACTTACCAACTTGATTTGGGATGTTCACAAAGAGTTTACTGCCGGAGAAGAATTGGGAATTGACTTTGAAGAAAAAGCCTTTTATGATATACTAAAAGAGCTGTGCGTGAAATACGATTTCACATATCCGGACGACAAAATGATATTATTGTCTAAAAAGGTAAAAGAGTTAGTGGATAGCCAATCCCGTTATCCCGATTGGAATAAGCGTGAAGATATAAAATCGGCATTGAAAGTGGGATTAATTTTACTGCTTGATGAATACAATTATCCACCCGTTGAACAAGATGAAGTTTATGTAGAAATCTTTGAACAAGCGGAGAATTTTAAGAAAAATAGGGTATGACGCTTTGAAAAATACAACCTGAAATAACAAGAAGGGAGCTTGCCAAAAAGTTAGATAGAACGGAAGACAGTTTTCATTCTTTTTGAAGAAGAAAACAAGGACAATTAAATTTATATTAAATAATCCCGGTGATTAATTTCATCGGGATTTTTTGTTGGTTGTTGATGTTCAAGAAAATATGATTTTATTTAAGATATTAAGACAAAAACTTTTTAACAGGTTGGCGCTGATCGCTCACAATTGATTATTTTTAGGCCTTGGTTTTAAGATAAAAATCAACTAAGAATGTATAAGATCTACTTAATTATCAGTGGTTTATTTTAAATGCTTCGATAATAACTATTAAACATATACTTTTAAATTATGAAAAACATCTACAACTATTTAA
>JAAYWF010000209.1 GCA_012516825.1 Lentimicrobium sp.
ACGCTTCTAAGACACCTTGCGGTTTTTTAGCCACATATTTATTTTGATACAGCCCCAACTTTGCAATGCGGAACACTCAGAATCAATTTTTTATCAACAGTTTATTTTTGATAAACAGGACTTAAACATGTTTTTAAGGATCGACTAATTAATTTAATCAATAGTAATCCTTTTAGCTCCGTCTATTGTTATTAATTGTTCGATTTCGATTTAGTGTTTCTTTAGTACAATTCTTATTCTAATTAGGATAAATTAAATTTTTCTAAAAATAGTCGGTATTAATAATTACTTGTAATTTTACACTCGGATTTATCAAACAAGGATTGAACTTTTTAATAGGAAACTGATTGCGAAAAATTAAAACTAAAAACTATGAACTATCTTCTACGTTATACTCAACTTTTATCTATTGCTTTCATTATCATTTCAAATAGCGCCCTGAGTTCAAATGGTAAATCTGCCACCACCTTACCTTCAGGATGGGAGTTCGTTCCTACCAGTTCTTCGCATGTTATTGCTATAACCACTGATGTTGCTTACAATTGTATTGATCTTTCGGTAGGTGATTACATTGGTGTTTTTTATACAAATGACCAAGGAGGATTATCATGTGGCGGCGCTGTAGAATGGCAATCCGGACAAAATTTTGTGGTAGTAGCCTATGGCGATGATATAACAACAATTGATATTAAAGATGGCTTTTCGGAAAACGAAGTAATAACATGGAAAGTTTTTTATTCGCAATCAGCAACCGAACAACTTATCTATGTGGATTATGATTCATCAATGCCTAATTTTAACGGATTATTTTGTACAAATGGGATTTCGATGTTGGTTAGTGTTCTTAACCCTATGGAAATAATGGCTAATGCCGTGCCCAACGAGGTCTGCTTTGGTGATGAGGTTCAGTTGTCAGTAAATATCTCTGGAGGATGTGGTAACGTTGAGTATTCTTGGTCTTCAGACCCTGTCGGCTTTGTCTCTTCTCAACCAAATCCATTAGTAGCTCCGTTAGATAATACAACTTATTTTGTTACAGTCAGCAACTCATTCGGTGATACTAAAACAGATGAAGTAACTGTAACGGTTAAATCTTTGCCACAAATATTTTGTTCTGAGGATTTTGAAGTTTGCCTTGGCTCGGAAAGTCTTTTACTCGATGTTGTGTATCCGCAAGGTGGCGTATATAGTGGGGATGGGGTAGTATTCGAAAATGGAGCTTATTATTTTGAGCCTTGGAATGGCATTGGAGATTTTTTAGTTAGCTATTGTTATACAGATAACTCAACCGGATGTTCTGATTGTTGTGAGTTTATAATTAGTGTAAAAGCTGATCAATTAATTGAAATACCGACAGGCTGGAGTGGGATATCAAGTAATATTACCCCCGAAAATTCTTCTTTACCAGAGCTGCTGTACCCAATAACTTATCCATTAATTATACTTTATAATTTTGACGGAATATATTGGCCGGGAGGCAATACTTTTACAATAGTTAACTGGAACGTAAGCTCTGGTTACGTTATTAAATCCGAATGGGATACTACTCTGCCTATTTGCGGCACAACTATTCAAAATTCAATAGTACAGCTTAACGAAGGTTGGAACATGATTCCTGTTTATTCCTTTAATAATATTGATGTTGAACTGCTTTTTTCTAACGTAGAAGGATTTGAGATTGCTACCGATGTCGCCGGCTTAGGTGTCTATTGGCCTGAATACGGAATTAATACCCTTGGCGCTGTTAAATCCGGAAAAGCCTATTTAGTAAAAACTAACAGCTCCGGCGCCATAAGTTTTTCTCGTTAGTTTTATTTATTAAGCCCGCTCCGAGAGGTAAGAATTTCAGATGTTCATGTATTTGTGGTTAACAATACTACCCGGATGGATTTCATCTATTATAATACAAAATTTTTATTGCTTTGTGTAGCTTGGTTATTGGCAATATTGCAAAAACAGCGCTATAAAGAAAAAATGTGATAGAAGTAAAAAGTTTAACAAAGTCCTACAATGGACGTAAAGCTCTAAAAGGAATAAACTTTACCATACAAACCGGTGAGTTATATGGATTATTAGGCCCTAATGGAGCAGGGAAAACAACTATCATTTCCATAATGAGCTCAATACTTGATGCTGATTCTGGAGAGGTTACAATAGGTCGATACAATTTATCAACAGATGCCAAAAGTGTAAAAAAAGTTATTGGCGTTGTGCCGCAGGAAATTGCATTGTACAATGAACTCACCGCATATGAGAATCTATTATTTTGGGGTGGTTTATACCAAGTTCCAGGCAAGGAATTATCGAATCGGGCAAATGAACTGCTGAATTTATTCGGTCTTGAAGATAGGAAGAACGACAAAGTCGGGAACTATTCCGGCGGTATGAAACGACGAATTAATATTGCGGCAGCGCTGTTGCACCGCCCTAAGGTGCTTTTTATGGATGAGCCTACGGTGGGTATTGACCCGCAAAGTAGAAACTTGATTTTTGAAATGATAGAAAAGTTGCATAGCCAGGGGATGACTATTGTTTATACTACTCATTATATGGAAGAGGCAGAAAGATTTTGTAACCGTATCGGTATTATTGATAATGGACAAATTATTGCTGAAGGGACTTTGGATGAATTAAAAAGCACAATTTCAACAAAAGAAATCATTAATATTACTTTTTCAAATATTAATGAGGAGAAAGCTAATGAGATTAAATCGTTTTGGAGCGATGCAAAGCAATCAGATACGTCCATTCTTTTCAAATCATCAAATGTAAAATTTGATTTATCAAAATTGGTTTTAAAATGTAATCAAATAGGGTTAGATATTACGAATGTCGAAATTATGAAAGTTAACCTTGAAACGATATTTTTAAATCTAACCGGAAAACAATTGAGAGATTAAAATGATAAGATTAGCCGTAAAAGACTTAAGACTTTTTTTTAGGGACAGGCGTTCGATGATACTCACTTTTGCAATTCCAATTGTTTTGATGACGATTTTTGCATTTGCATTTGGGGGTGTCGGTAAGACAAGACAGAGCAATAAAATTACTTTATTGGTCAGCGATTTAGATAATACACCTCTATCTAAAAAAGCAATTTTACAATTAGATTCCTTAAAATCCATTCAGCTTCAAGCTGTTACGTTGGAGGAAGCAGAAGAGAGTATTAAAAAAGGAAATAGAAGTTGCGTTTTGGTTATTCATATTGGTTTTTCCGATTCTTTGATAAAAGGAGCTGAATTACCGTTGGAATTAAGATATGACGAGGCGCGAGGAATAGAAGTTGGTCTTATACAACAATCACTCGTTCCCACTATTGCGATGCTACCTTTTAATTTGCTAAACTCAAAGCAAATGATAGGCAATAGATTAGCAAGAATGGCTGGCATTAATGATCCGAAAGCAAAGGAGGCTATCAAAACACAGTCCGATCATCTTTACGATGCTATTTCAGATGGCATTTTGAGAAGCGGCAAAAGAGATAAAGTTAATATAGCCTCAAACTTTATGGGTGGCGATATAAAAATGACCAAGTTGGTTAGATCTACTAACGATAATCAATTAGGTTTGATTCAGGCTGTTGCAGGCACGGCGGTAATGTGGTTGTTATTTTCAGTAGTTGGTGTTGGAATGAGTATTTTGGACGAAAAACATGAAGGTACATTAACTCGCCTGCTCTATACCCCAACAAATCCGGTAAATATTTTGTTTAGCAAAATGATCTCAGCAAATGTTATCTCTATTTTACAATTGTTGATAATGTTTCTGTTTGCAAGTTTAGCTTTTGGCTTAGAAATTTATTCTAATTTAGGTGGAATGCTGATTAATATCATTGCAACAGCTTTTGCTTGTTCCTCTTTTGGGATTTTGCTTGCTTCTCTTGCAAAAAACAGATCTCAAGTACAAGGGCTTTCAATATTGATAATTTTAGTCATGAGCGCCATTGGTGGCAGTATGATTCCTTTAATCTTTATGCCATCTTTTATGCAAAAAATTGCTGTTGTATCAGTTAATTATTGGAGTATTCAGGGGTTTTACGATATATTTTGGAGGAACTTCTCAATTTTTAATCCGACCTTTATTTCGAGAATCTCTGTTCTTATTTTGATTGGAATAATTTTGAATATTTTGGCGGTAATAATGTTCAAAAAGAACATTTTAAAACTGACTTGACCCAATTGTTAATGATAAATTGAACGTTTTAAATAACAGTACTTTACGAGTGGCATTTTTGCCGTTGAGGCAAACCATTTTCTTGTTTTCCGCATTGGAACACCCTAAAATTCAGGAAAACAGGATAACACCTATTGTTACGACATCCAAAACTTGACTATCGTTAAAAGTTTCGATGTTATTTTTCTTTCTTTTCAGGTTAACCAAGTAGCATTAACTATCTATAAACTGCATTTTTTGAATTTCAAGCCCTTCAATTTTCAAAAGTGCGTTTTCAAAATACAGCATCTCTTGTTCATCGCCTGCAAGCTCGAGGATGATAATACCGTATTTACCCTCCTCCTGATTTAGCCCAAGCCGGGTGCGAATAATATTTCCATAGTTAGTTAAAACCTTTTGCAGTGCAGCTTTATCGCTAACCTTTTCACCGGCATATATACCTAAAATTCTGATGGTATTCATTTTTCTTCTTTTCAATAATTAAACAACATTTCCTTAAACTCGATGCCCTCAATGGCCGAGAGCTCTTTTTCAAACGGTTTCCATTCGTCTGGATTTCCGTCCAGGGTAAGGATAATTATACCTACCCTGCTGCAAACTTCCTGCGAAAGCTCGTGAAAGCCAAGCCGTGAACGGATAATCTCATTATGACTTGATAACAGAATCTGTAATTTACCAGCTTCTTTTATTCGGTCTCTAATTAGTATTCCAATAATTTTAGTCTTTTTCATAGCTTTTATTTAAAAATAAAGGTCTCTCTCTCCCTGTTTTATTCTTTCAATTCGTTTTCTTACTTCGATTACTTGTTTTTCATTATGTAGCTCGGCCATATTATCTTCAATTACTTTCCATCCTTTTTCAGCTACTTTCGGATTTGCATAATCCATAATATATTCAGCTAATGTTAGGATTGCGTTAGGGGTACAAAAACGCTTAATAAAGCCCGGAACCGAAAATTCCATAAAATGCTCGCCAGTTCTTCCATGCCGGTAACAAGCAGTACAGAATGAAGGTAGGTAATTTTTATCAAGCAGCTCCTCGATAACGTCACTCAGCGATCTGGCATCATTTACTCTAAACTGCTCTCTATTAAGGTTTTGCTCTTCATTAAGAGTGCTTGAATAGTTGCCTATCTCTAATTTTGTTCCGCCATCTATCTGCGATACTCCATATTGCATCACCTCTGAACGGACTTCCGGGGCTTCGCGGGCTGTGAGTATCATACCTGTGTATGGCACTGCCAGTCGGAGTATCGCTACTAATTTTGCAAAATCCTTATCATTTACCATATATTTTAGGTCAATGTTGAACTCTGAGGCATCTTTTATTCTTGGGAATGAAATAGTATGCGGTCCGACATTATATACAGCTTCAAGGTGATTGGTATGACGCACAAGCCCCATTACCTCGAATCGCCAATCGTAAAGGCCGAACAATGCTCCAATACCTACATCATCTAATCCGGCTTCCTGTGCCCGATCAAGCGATGTAAGACGATAATTGAAATCGCGCTTTGGCCCGCTTGGATGGTAAAATTTATACATTTCGGGATGATAAGTCTCCTGAAAGATCTGATAAGTTCCAATTCCTGCATTCTTCACTGTTCTAAAACCTTCTATGTCAAGAGGAGCAGCATTTATGTTAACCCGTCTTATCTCTCCGTTTCCTTTCTTTACGCCATAAACCAATTTTACGGTGTGGGCAATATATTCTGGGCTATACATCGGATGCTCTCCATAAACAAGGATCAACCGTTTCTGGCCATTCTCTTCAAGAGCTTCGGTTTCGCGAATGATCTCCTCATCAGTCAATTTTCGCCTAATGGCAAACCTGTTGGAAGCTTTAAAGCCGCAATATTTACAATTGTTAACACAATGATTTCCAATATACAATGGTGCAAAAAGTACAATTCGATTTCCATATACTTTTTTCTTTAATGTACGTGCTCCCTCTTTAATTTCTTCAACTAATTCAGGATTGTCGGCATTGATCAATGCAGCAGTCTCTTCGAGGGTGAGACGTTGCTTCTCAAGTGATTTTGCGATAATCTCCTTTACACGCTCTTTGGTAGGTTTTGTATTATTAAGAAATCCCCATAATTCGGCCGGATCAATAAATGGCTCCATCCGACGATCGGGTATGGTACATTTTTCAGGTGAAAACTTCATAATTGTTTTATTATCTTGGTAAAAATAATAGGTAAAAAAATAATTTATTTTTTAAAAATTTCTAATTCTAAATATCCCGACATTTAAACAGGCAGTACAACCTTAAACGTTGATCCTTCATTGAGTTTGCTCTCTACAGAAATTTCGCCATTGTTAAGGTCAACAATTTTTTTAACTATCGAAAGTCCCAATCCACTTCCTGATATATTTCTGGTTTGGTCGCTCTTTATTCGCATAAAATCTTTGAAAAGCTCTTGCAAATTTTCTTCGTTAATGCCAATGCCACTATCTTTAACCTTAATAATGGTTTTTCCACTCTCTTCTGTGAGGTTAATTTCTATTGTTCCACCAGTTTTATTATACTTTATCGCATTGGATATCAGGTTATTAAATATAATTTCCATCTCTTCAGGATCAAGGTATTTGACAACCTTTTCAGGTGCTTGTAGCGTTATTTTCACATCTTTCTGAATAGCAAAGGGCATCATTGTATCAATCGAAGTCTTGATGATTTCAACAAGGTTTGTATTTTGAATTTTTTGACTTGGCTTTCCGGATTCAATTTTTGTGAGATCGAGTAAGTTCAGGATAAGGTTACGCATTCCCTGTAGTCGTTTCAACGACCGTTCTATTGCCTCATCATAGTCTTCGAGAGTATTTCCAAGTTGGCGTTCCTTGATCATAGTCAGGTATCCTTCCACTGCTGTTAGCGGCGCTTTAAGCTCGTGCGACAGAACAGATAAAAACTGAAATCTAACCTGTTTGCCTTCGTGTTTCATACCCCGCGCCATACGTTTCAAAAATATTTGTTTGGTAATATTTTCTAAAGAGGATTTCAACTCTTGTGGGGTAAAGGGTTTGGGAATAAAGTCGAAAGCTCCGTCGCGAGTAACTTTTAGGGCAAGGTCTAACGAAGCGTGCGAGGTGATCATGGCGACGGTGATATCATAATTGTGTTTTCTGATGTATTCAAGCACCTCAACACCTTGAATACCTGGTAATTTGTTGTCAAGTAAGGCTATATCAGGCATTTCTGAATTTATCAGAGCAATCGCTTCTTCTCCGGTTTCAGCATTTATAATTAAGAAATCGTAAAAGTCGTCCATAAAAGGATAATCCACTTTGAAATTTCTTAAAATGCGTTCCACCCCAGACCTGATACCTGGCTCGTCGTCAACAACCAGAATCTTCAATGTTGCCATTATTAAAGTTTTAAAAGTTTCTTTATCTCTTTTTCAAGTTGATCGGTTCTAATTCCTTTGTCCAATACAAGATCGGCCTTTATCCACGATTCACTTTCTCCTCCTGCCGCATGAAAAGTCATTCCTGTTTCGGCTGTTACAGCCGTAGCCAATATTACCGGGACATCAGGATATTTCTGTTTTATTTTGTAACTGAGGATAAAGCCGCTATCTTCTTTTTCCATCATCAGATCGAATATTGCTAGATCCGGCCGGAATGTTTCGAGAACTTTTTCGGCTTCACGTTGGCTTTCAGCCGTGATAACCTTAAATCCAAACTGCTCTACTTTCAGTTTGATCTGAAAGAGATAGTCAACATCATCATCTACAATAAGTACTGTTTTTTTCATTTTACAATTTTATTATTTTACTGCCCGAGGTCGTTTGGAATAGTTATAGTAAAAGTCGTTCCACAAGGACCTTCAGCAGGATCAGTATTTGACTTCACATCAATTTTTCCTCTGTGCATTTTTACAACACCATAAATCAATGGTAAACCAAGCCCAGTGCCTTTGCCCATATCTTTTGTTGTAAAAAACGGCGTAAAAATATGCTCTAAATTTTCTTTCGGAATCCCAATGCCTGTATCGGATATGCTAATGATTACATTATACAGGTTGTCGGTAAGTGAAACTGTAAGTTTACCTCCTTGCGGCATGGCCTCCACAGCATTTTTTTCCAGATTTGTAAGCGCTTGCATCATCTGATCTACATCAATATAGGCGAATGGTTTCTTTGTATTATACTCAAATATTAACTCAACATTTTCGGGTTTTATGATTGATGTCAGACTTTGTTTTACAAAGTCAACCATATTAGTTTCCACAAGGCAAACCTGACTTTTACGTGCGAAATTGAGTAATCCGCCGACAATTTTTTTACATCGTTCAGCTTGCTCAACAATAAGTTCCAGATCCTTACGTATGGGATCATCTTCCGGAGCTTCATCTTTTAGGATGTTGCTATAAACGGTTATTACCCCTAATGGGTTGTTGAGCTCATGCGCTATTCCAGCGGAGAGCTGCCCCATACTGGCCAATTTTTCCGACTGCCTCAAAGCTTGCTGTGTAGAAGCCAATTTTTTGTTCGACTCGTTTAAATCCATTACCGACTGGTGTAGCTTTTCAATGGTGAATGGCAGACACATTTCTACTTCGGCTAAACCTTGAACAATAGCTATTGCATGTTCGCGACAGGTATCATAACCACATGCCGTACAGTTAAGATGATCTTGAGGTGTTAATTTATTCAAATCTACCAATACCTTATTGATCTCTGCCTCATCCGGTACATCTATACGCCGATCAAGGACATTATGTTTTTGCGTTAAGTCGAGATTACTAAATTCCTCAATATCGCGTTCCCATTGTTCAAAATCAAAATTCTCCAACTTTTTCCTTACATGGTTACTCACAATTGACCTACGGCTATAACGCTTCCCTCCACTTGTGGTGCCAGGCCCCATAATACATCCTTCGCAACATAACAACTCCAGATGGTGGTTGCTATCCAAATCATTTTCAAACTCTTTGATTACCTCCCTGAAATTATTCTTGCCCGAAGCAACAATCACATCTTCCGTAAGGATATCTTCGGAAAGCTCAATAGTTTGTAACATTCCTCTACTTACAGGAAAAATCGAACCTTTGCATGCATGGGGAGGATCAAAATCCGAAGGGGTTATCTTTTCAGGTATAAGTTTTCTTTCTTTAAAAAGCTCTCTTAATTCAGTAAATGTCAGCACTTCATCTACTTCGTCACTCTCAGCTTTTTTTGCGATACATGGCCCAATAAAAATTACTTTTGAATCGTTGCCGTATTTTTTTCTGACAATCCTTGTCATAGCTACCATTGGCGAAGCAATAGGCGCTAATTTATCAATCAGATTAGGCTGGTAGTGTTCGATAAAAAAAACAATCGCAGGGCAATCTGACGAAATACTCCCGCCAGTTAATGTGATATCATGTAATTTGCGATACTCCCTTGCCACCATATCAGCCCCAAAACCTACCTCGCAAACATGGCTGAAACCGAGCGCACGAATCATCCCCACAAATTGGCGATGGTCGGGAAACTCGGTGAACTCGGCCGGATAGCTTGGGGCAACGATAGCAATTACTTTTTCATTTTCAGCTATTATAGCCTTAGCATCTTTTATTGTCTTTAAAAAACATTTGGCGCCCTGACTGCACACCATGAAACAATTGCCACATCCAATACAACGCTCATTGATTACTTCTGCCTGACCATTGATAATTTTAATGGCCTTTACAGGACATTCGCGCACGCAAGTATAACAAACCCTGCAAAGGTCTTTAACGGTAAAAACAAGTTGTTTTCGTTTGGAATGGCTCATGTTGGCTTATTTTTTTTAAATTTAAAATAAAAAACTTATCCGAACATAAAAATAATCATATTTAGCGCTGTTAACACAAGTTTAAAGCATAACATCTCTCTTTTGATAAGAAGTAATAAACTGTTGGAAAAACGACTCCTTTTCCTTATCAATATATTTGTCAAACAATTCTGTTACCGCCATATTTTTGTAGGATGCCTTTACTGATTCCTTCTCATCAATATCGTAAAGCGTTTTAATTCTTGCTTTTATAGCTTCCTGCCCCGATCCTATTGGTTGTCCGCCACCATTTACACAACTTCCCGGGCAGGCCATTACTTCAATAAACTGATAAGCAGACTTTCCTTCGATAATTTTATCGAGAAGTTCAACAGCGTTAGATAGGCCATTTACTGCAGCAATTCCTATTTTATGATTACCGATTTTGCTGTTGTACTCTTTAATTTTTTTATTCCCTCGCAGAGCGGCAATTTTGAAATTAATCAATTGCTTTCCTGTCAATTTATAATATAGTGTGCGATACAAAGCTTCTGCAAGGCCACCACTGGTACCGATAATCTTTGATGCCGAAGTGCGTATAACGAACGGTGTATCCGAAACCTCTGGCGCCAATTGTTGAATATTCAGACCATAAAGTCTTATCATCCTTGCCAGCTCTCTTGTAGTAAGGGTAACGTCAATATCTGAATTCCCTTTGTGAGTAAATTCTTCTCGGCTTGCTTCAAATTTTGCGGCAGTACAAGGCATAAGCGAAACAGAAAATATCTTCTCGGCTTTCACTTTTTGATCTTTAGCAAAATGGTGCTTAACAAGGCTTCCCATGATTTGCTGTGGCGATTTTATCACCGAAAGATTTGGGATAAGGTCAGGGTATGTTTGTTCAATATACTTGACAAATGCTGGGCAGTTGCTCGATAGTATTGGCAGTCGTTCATTTTTCTCCATTCGATCAATAAGCTCTTCAGCCATTTGAATTAGCATTATATCGGCTGCGAAAGCAGTTTTGAACACTTTATTAAAACCCATCCGTCGCAAAGTAGCTACTAATAATTCATCAAGTTCCTTACCGAACCGTATATTAAACTCTTCGGCAAGTGAAACTGAGACCGTAGGCGAGATTTGTACAACTACATATTTATCGGGATCCTGCAAGGCCAACAACACCTTATTGACATCATCCTTTTCGTGCAAAGCGCCGGTTGGACAAACCATTATACACTGGCCGCAGGTGATACAATTTGAAATATTTAATTTATTGTCGAATGTAGGGCCGACAATTGTGTTCATTGCCTTACCAATATAATCAAGGGTGGAGATACCAATCCAGTCACGGCATACTTTTATGCAACGACCGCAAAGTATGCATTTATCGGGTTCGCGGGTAATACTTACGCTTGAAGGGTCTTTTTTTACCTGTTTCTTTACTATGGGCAATTTCCTCTCTCTTATTCCAAGCTCGTCAGCTAATTCCTGCAATTCGCAATTTTTGTTTCTGATGCAATAGAGACAATCGTCGGGATGGCTTGAGAGAAGTAGTTCAACAATTGTTCGGCGCGCATTGATTACTCGAGGCGAATGTGTATGTATTTTCATCCATTCCTCTACGTTGTGTGAGCAGGCCGGCACTAAGTCCTCTTTACCTTCTACTTCTACAACACACAAACGACAAGCGCCGGATGATGGAAAACTTTGCATCCGGCATAACGTTGGCACCGAAATGCCGTTCTGATTCAACGTTTCAAGAATTGAATCTCCGCGCTTGGCCTTTAAAACTTTATTATTTACTTCGATGTTGAAAATCATCGGATATTCTTTTTAATTATTTAATTCCAATTATTTGAATTAATTAAATGAAATCAATAGCAGAGAACTTACAAACTTCGTAACAGATACCACAACTTGTGCATTTATCGCGAATTATCAGATGTGGTTCAAGGGGTGCGCCAGTGATTGCATCATAAGGGCATTTTTTCATGCATACCATACATCCTGTACAACGCTCGGCGCTAATGACATATTCAATAAGGTTTTTGCATACATTAGCCCGGCATTTTCGTTCGAAAACATGTTCTTCAAACTCTTCTCTAAACCACTCTAAAGCACTTAGAACAGGGTTTGGGGCTGTTTTACCTAATCCACAAAGAGAGGTCTCTTTTATCACTTTAGCTAGGTTTTCCAACTGGATAACGCCCTGAAACCGCGTGAGGCTTTCGTGTTTATCATTTTGCTTAGGACGGGTGGTGATCATCTGTAGGATTTCATACATCCTATTTGTTCCCTCACGACATGGTATGCACTTGCCACAACTCTCCTTTTGCAAAAAGTTGATGAAATATTTTATCATATCGAGGATACAGGTATTCTCATCCATTACAACCATACCGCCTGAACCAATGATCTGATGTCTTTTATGAAATGCTTCATAATCAATTTGCAGATCGCTATGTGCAGCAGGCACAAGGCTTCCTGACGGTCCGCCGATCTGTATAGCTTTTAATGACGCTCCATTTTTAATACCTCCGCCAATTTCATAAATAATCTCTTCGAGAGTTATCCCAAATGGAACTTCTACCAGACCTGTATTTACAGTATCCCCTGTTAAGGCAAACAGCTTAGTGCCGGTACTGGTTTCTGTTCCGATGGATTTAAACCACAAAGGGCCATGAAGTAGGATAAGCGGGACATTAATAAGTGTTTCAACATTATTTACCACAGTGGGTTTACCGAACAGTCCTTTTTCGAAAGGGAAAGGAGGTTTGGTCTCTGGAGTACCTCTATGGCCTTCGATACTTTTTATCAAAGCTGTTTCTTCGCCACAAACAAAAGCGCCCGGCCCTTGACGCAAGATTATTTGAAGATTAAACCCGCTATTAAATATGTTTTCTCCTAAAAATCCTGCCTCTTTAGCTCTGATAAGTGAATTTTGGAGTCGTTTTACAGCTAAATTATATTCCGAACGTATGTAAATATAGGCTTTACTGGCGCCCACCGCATAAGCTGCTATCGAAATTCCTTCAATCAAGCGGTAGGGATTGCTCTCTACTAACGCTCTATCCATGTAAGCTCCCGGATCGCTTTCGTCGGCATTGCAAATAACAAATTTCTTATCACTGGCCATTAATCTGGCATTATTCCATTTTGTTGCCGTGGGGAAGCCACCGCCTCCGCGTCCTTTTAATCCACTTTGTCCAACAATATTACAAACCTCCTCGGGCGGATAATTCATCAGAACTTTTAAAAATGCTTTATAACCATCGCGTGCAATGTATTCATCAAGGTTGGTCGGCGAAATTTCGCCACAATCATACAGCAATATCCGATGTTGCTTTTTAAAAAAAGGATTCTCCTGAATCAACGGTATTCCATGCCATAACTCATGTCCTTCACTTGCCACTTGTCCTAATACATGTTCATCTGAAATATGATTATGAAAACATTCTTCTAATATTTCGTAAACTTTATCCGCTGTAACATGTTGAAAGCTAACACGAGCTCTACCTGGGGCCTGATAGTCGAGAAGAGGCTCAGCGCTGCACAACCCAACACAACCTACTTCTATCAGATCTGCTTCCAACTGATTAATTTTAAGATATTCTTTTGCTGCTTTAAGAGTAGCATCAGCGCCGGCTGCAATACCACAGGTGCCTGTGCCAACATAAATTACCGGACGGCGCAAATGCCTACGTAACAACAGATCAATCTCGCGTTTCACGTCAGGCGGATAATCGCCAGAGTAATTCTTCAGAACCTTTTCGATCAAATAACCGGTTAAACCGGTATCTTGTCCTTTTTCAATCATGGCGCATCCTCCAAAGCTTTAATGGATTTAATTATATCAGCTGCCATTTCCAAAGTAACAGCGATATAAAATTTATCATTAATCTTAATAACCGGAGCATTACCACAAGCGCCTAAACATTGTACCCTCTCAATGCTGAAAAGCTCAGTTCTGGTTTCACCTCCCAATAGTTTTACCAATTCATCGTAGATAGCGCCTGAACCCTCAATATGACATCCGGTGCCATTGCATACTTTTATACGGTATTTTGCAAATGGTAAAAACTTGAACTGATCATAAAAGGAAGCTACTGCATATACTTTGCTGGTGGGTATTTTAAGATGTAACGCTACAGCGGCAATGGCGTCGGGCGATATAAAACCGATAAGACTTTGAATATCCTGCAAAATAGGTATAAGATATTCGCGTTCTCGATTTTGATAGTCCTGTAAAACGGTTTTTATTTCTGTCATTCCATTTAATATTAAGATGTTTTGAACAGATGAACAAAAATAAAGTTATTTTTTGTTGTTCAATTCACATTGTTAAATTATTAACGCAAATTCTTTTATTTCATCTTTTTTTAGACCTTTGCACTCAATATTATTTGAAAATGGCATTAGTTACCTTACAAAAAGAGGTTATTATTTGTCTTGGAAGCTCTTGTTTTGCAAGAGGTAACAAACAAATGGTACAACTGATAAAAAAATTTCTGGAGGAGCATAATCTTTCAGGAAAAGTAAATTTTAAGGGCAAGCATTGTTTTGGCAATTGCGAGAATGGCCCTAGTATTATGATAGACCAGAAGAGATATGAACATATTAATGCTGAATCAATTCTGGAAATTCTTGAAAATGAGTTATTATAACACTTTTTAACATGGCATTAATTTCAATTGATCCTAAAAACTGCACCAACTGTCTTGCTTGTGTAAGGGCATGCCCGGTTCATGCTATACAGACATCAGTCGGAAACGATATCCCGACGGTAGTTGATGCACGTTGCATTGGTTGCGGAAGTTGCCTTGGTGCATGCCGCTATGATGCCATTTCCTATTGGGATTCGACTGGCGAGGTTAAGGAGTTAATGAAATCGGAAGAAAACGTTGCAGCTATAGTTGATCCTAGCATCTCGGGCGAGTTTCCTGATATCACCGATTACAGGAAATTTGTAGAAATGATCAGATCGTTAGGGTTTAAATATGTAAATGAAGTGTCATTTGGCGTTGATCTGGTGGCTAAAGCATATAAAATGCTATTCGACGAAAAAAAAGGGAAATATTACATTACCGCCAATTGCCCTGCTATTGTTTATTATATAGAAAAATATTTTCCCTCGCTGATAGGAAATATAGCTCCTATTATTACCCCTGTAATGGCCACTGCAAATGTTGTGAGAGAAACTTACGGTGAGGATGTCAGAATTGTTTACATTGGGCCTTGTATTGCGGCCAAGCGCGAGATATTACGTTCCGATGGGGTTACAAAAATTGATTCTGTTCTGACGTTTAGAGAGTTACGCAAATTGTTCAGTGAAAAAAATATTCATGAGAGCCATCTTGAGTTTTCTGATTTCAATCCACCTATCGGAAAATTGGGCTCGTTATATCCTGCAAGTGAGGGGATACTTGAGGCTGGAGGTATAAATCATGCTATTACCGACGGCGATGTAATTATTGCTGAAGGCGCTGAAACATCGCTCAATGCAGTGTTGAGCTTCGACCAAAATATAGATCAGATAAGAAAAAATTTCAATGTTTTTTATGATGAGGGATGTGTAATGGGGCCGGGCATGGCTACTACTGCCGACAAGCAACTGCGCATTGCATTGGTAACAGAATACGCTAAGAAACGTCTTAAGGACTTCGATGTTGAAAAATGGGAAGTTGAAATGGCAAAACATGCCAAGATGAATATGAAAAGGGTCTTTAAGGATGACGATCAAAGATTGCAAGAGCCTGATCAGGCTAAGTTGGAAGAAATTATGAACCTTTTAGGGCAGGCCGACGATGGCTTTACCGGATGTGGAGGGTGTGGTTTTAAGACCTGTAAAGATTTTGCCAGGGCAATAGCTCAAGGGCTTACTAAAACCGACATCTGTTACGATTTTTCGCTTAGAAGTAAAAACAAATACATCAATACATTACGGGAGTCGAATAAGAAAAGCCAGGAGGAGGTTAATGCCTATAAAGAAGAGTTGAAAAAAATAAAAAGTGAGTATGATCTTGCAACCGACAAACTTGAAACCTCTCGTGAGATTATGAATCAGATTCCTTCGGGTGTAGTAATTGTGGATGAAAGGCTTAAAGTTACCTCATCCAACCGCAGTTTTATTGAATTGCTGGGTGATGACATAAAAGAGATTGATGATATTATCCCTGGCTTACGCGGCGCCGACCTGAAAACCTTAGTTCCTGTTCAGTTTTATAAATTGTTTCAGAACACGCTCGAAACTGGAGAAAATATAATCAGCCGCGATGTGGAAATTGAAGAGTCGTTGCTTAATGTAAGCGTTTTTTCCATTAAAAAGAATAAGGTGGTAGGCGCTATTGTTCGCGATATGTTTTCGCCCGAAGTACGTAATGAGCAAATAATTCAGCGAATTACTGAAGTGGTTGATCAAAACCTTGGGATGGTACAGCAAATCGGTTATTTGCTCGGCGAGGGCGCCAGCAAAACCGAAGCTATGCTTAACTCCATAATACAGTTGCATAAAACTAAAAAGCAGAAATAGGATAACTTAAAACTTCTTCAACTTGTCACGCCAGGAATTTTTTATAGAGATCAATTGTCAGCAGCGCAACCATCATGGGGAGCGTATTTGCGGAGACGTTTTCATGCAAAAGCGTGTCAAAGAAGAGAATCGTATTGTTGTGGTTCTTTCCGATGGCATGGGGCACGGAGTTAAAGCCAATATGCTTGCTACCCTCACAGCTACTATGGCGATGAATTTTACTGCTGAGCACAAGGACTTCGAAAAAATAGCCGAGATCATAATGAAAACGTTGCCGGTATGCAGCGTGCGTAAAATCAGCTATGCCACATTTACTATTGTTGATATAGAGGTGGGGGGAGTGATCAACATCCTTGAATATGACAACCCCGAAACTTTTATCGTCAGAAACAATCAAGTATTTGATCCGGGATGGCAATATATGTTTCTTTCATCAGAAAAAGGAGAAGATAAGGAGTTGCGTAGCTGTTCTTTTGTGGCAGAAAAAGAAGATCGAATCATCTTTTGTTCCGATGGTATTGTTCAGTCAGGCCTTGGAACTGATTCGTTCCCTTTTGGTTGGGAGCGCGAACAACTGATTGATTTCACCCTGAAAGAGATAAAAGGAAACAGTCTGATATCGGCTCAGGAACTTGGAGAACACATAGTAAAAAAAGCTTATCAGAACGATAGCTATGAGTTGAAAGATGATGCAAGCTGTGCGGTGATATATTTCCGTGATCCACGAAAACTACTGATCTGTACCGGCCCGCCTTATGAAGAGGTGAACGATAAAGTTTATGCTAAAAAAGTAGCTGATTTTGTTGGGAAAAAAGTACTTTGTGGCGCTACAACAGCCGATATTATAGCTCGCGAATGGGAAAAAACAATCGTAGATTCTTTTGATTTCATTGATCCCGAGCTGCCTCCCATATCCTACATGGATGGTGTTGACCTGATAACCGAAGGAATCCTAACCCTAACAAAAGTATTAAACCTTTTAAAAGATTTCAATAAAAATACAATGCTTGACAAAGGACCTGCAGGGCTTATAGTAAACATGATACTACAAAGCGACGAAATTGATTTCATTGTGGGTACCCGTATCAATATTGCACATCAAGACCCAAGCTTGCCGGTGGACCTTGAAATACGCCGAACGGTGGTAAAACGTATCGCAGCAATATTGGAAGAGAAGTTTTTGAAAGAGGTGAAAGTTGAATTTATATAACGAACCTTTTTTGCCAATTCGGGAATTTTTCGACAAATTTTTTACTATAGACAGGTTTGCTGATTTAGTGTCTTTGAAAACACTTAGATAAACCTTCAACGTTCTTTCCCTTGATTGAGGCAAAAACATTAACTTTGAACCTTTTCAAATTTACAAATCATCCTTTCATGAAAACGATTTATATATTACGTCATGCAAAGTCCTCATGGGATTTTTCTCATCTGAACGATGTAGAACGGCCTTTAATAGAAAAAGGGATAAATAGAACAAACTTAATTGCCCGATATCTAAACAAAAATAATATCACCCCCGATCTAATTATCTCGAGTGCCGCCGTCAGGGCGTTAGAAACGGCAAGGATAGTAGCTAACGCCGTAAAATATCCTATTAATAAGATACATATTAGCAAATCTTTATATAGCGCTGATGAAGATAACATTATTACTCAGCTTTTTGACATATCCGATCATTTACATACAGTAATGCTTGTTGGACATAATCCAACGCTAACCTATTTTGTGAACCATTACCTTGAGCAGAAAATTGAATGGCTGCCCACATCCGGGCTTGTCAGCATAAGTTTTGATACCGATAGTTGGCCGGAAATAAGTAACGCTGGGTATGTTGTGAATTTTTTAATAACTCCGTCAATGTTAAAAAAAGAATAGTGATTATGACAAAGGGTGAAAAAAAATATCCGATGATAAATCGGGAAATCAGTTGGTTACATTTCAATGATCGTGTTTTGCAAGAAGCGAGGGATCCATCAACGCCTTTAATCGAGCGATTGAGATTTCTTGGTATTTTTTCAAATAACCGCGATGAGTTTTTCAGAGTACGTGTTGCTACACTGAATCGGATGTTAAAAGTTGAACAGCTTGACTATAGAATTAAATTTTCGCCGAAACAGGTACTTAATCAGATATATACAACTGTTGAAGCGCAAGAAAAAGTTTTTACCCAAACCTATGTCGAGATCGTTGAAAGACTAAAAGAGAAGAATATATTAATTATTGATGAACAACAACTTATACCTACACAATCAAAATTTGTTACTGACTATTTCCTAAACAATATTCGTCAGTTTCTTTTCCCTATTATGATGGAAAATCTGAAAACAACTGACGACATTGAGGATCGTGCGCTTTACCTTGCTGTATATATGACTTCGAGCGTTAATCCAAAAAAAGAAGATTTTGCCGTGATAAAGCTCCCCACCGATCAGGTATCACGATTTCTTATTCTTCCTGAAATAGATGACAAAATTTACATCATGCTGTTGGATGATGTAGTGAGACATGGATTACAGTATATTTTCTCAATATTTGGTTACGATACTTACCATTCTTACGCTTTTAAAATAACCCGTGACTCGGAGTTAGACTTTGATAGCGACGTACAAAAGAGCTTTATGGAGATCATGGCCGAGAGCATTAAGCAGCGTGAGCAAGGCGAGCCGGTAAGATTTGTCTATGATAATTCAATCCCGTTACCCTTTTTAAAAGAACTAAGGCAAAAGTTAAATATTCAAGAGGATGATCATCAGCGTGGAGGCGGTCGTTATCATAATTTCCGCGATTTTATGTCGTTTCCGATAGTGGGGTCGCCCGATTTACTCTATCCACCTACAGAACCTCTGCCGCACAAAGGTCTCACAATCCACTCGAGCATATTCAGAGAGATCAGAAAGCGCGACATCATGCTACATTATCCCTATCAGAGTTTTCAATATATCGTTGATTTGCTTCGCGAAGCCTCTATAGATCCGGCAGTACGATCAATAAAAATGACATTTTATCGAGCTGCAAGCAACTCCAACGTAATGAACGCACTGATAAATGCTGCGAGAAACGGAAAACCGGTAACTGTGTTTCTCGAAATACAGGCTCGTTTCGACGAAGAGGCCAATATTTACTGGGTAGAGCGACTTCAAAAAACTGGCGTTAAAATCCTCCCGACTATCCCTGGTTTAAAAGTACATGCCAAGCTGATTCTTATCCGAAGACAAGAAAACCAGTCGAATGTTTATTATGCTAACATCAGCACAGGCAACTTCAATGAGTCCACAGCCAAAGTATATGCGGATAAAAGTCTGCTGACTGCCGATCAGGATATTGCAACCGATGTTAACAAGGTCTTTCAGTTACTCGAATCCCGCTATTTTATCCCAAAATTTAAAAAGCTGATCGTTTCGCCATTTCAAACAAGGGATTTCTTTTTAAAACTCATCAATAGAGAAATAAAAAATGCAAAAGAGGGTAAAGAGGCCTGGATGGTTCTGAAACTCAACAGCCTTGTAGATAAAAAGCTAACTTACAAGCTTTATGAAGCAAGTAACGCCGGAGTAAAAATAAAAATTATTGCTCGTGCTATCTGTGTACTCATTCCAGGCGTAAAAGGGATGAGTGAAAATATAGAAGCCTTCGGCATTGTAGATAAATTTTTGGAACATGCCAGGGTGTTTGTCTTTTGCAACAACGGCGATCGTGAGTTTTTTATCTCCTCAGCCGATTGGATGCAACGCAACCTTGATTACCGTATCGAAGTAACCACCCCAATTACCGATCCACAAATACAGGACGATATTTGGAAAATATTGCAAATCCAACTTCAGGACAACACCAAAGCAAGGCTAATAAGCGCTGAAAATATAAACCGATACCGGAAAACTGATTCAGAAATAGCTGTAAGGTCACAGTTTGAAATTTATAACTACTGCAAAAAGAATTGTTAAAAAAAGAAAATATAAAAATCTAAAAAGCATTATTTTTACAGCCAATTTAAAGGCTAAACTTAAAAAAATAATAATATGTCAGGTCATAATAAATGGTCAACCATTAAGCGTAAAAAGGGCGCTATGGACGCTAAGCGTTCAAAAATATTTTCTAAGATCATCAAAGAAATTACCATAGCCGTAAAGGAGAGCGGCCCCGATCCTGAAAGTAATCCTCGTTTGAGGATGGCGATAACAAACGCAAAGGGCGCTAGCATGCCGAAAGATAACATTGAAAGAGCAATTAACAAAGGTAAAGATAAAGATGCTTCTTCCTTTACAGAAGTCGCATACGAAGGCTACTTGCCTAATGGTATTGCGGTGGTAGTGGAATGTCAGACTGATAATTTACAGCGTACCATTAGTAATATCCGCTCTATCTTTACCAGATATGGAGGCACGCTGGGAACATCAGGTTCACTTAGCTTTTTGTTCGAACGGAATGGCGTATTTGTTCTGCCAAAGAAAGAGGGGCTCATTCTTGACGATTTCGAATTAGAAATGATTGATGCCGGAGCTGAAGAAATTGAAATAGAAGAAGATACTATTACTGTTTCCACAATGATGGAAAATTTTGGGAATATGCAAAAGAAATTAGAAGAGTTAGATGCTGAAGTGGAAATTGCTGAGTTACAACGCGTGCCCAACGACACAGTTACACTTGATCTGGAAAGTGCAAAAAAAATAATGAGGGCAATAGAGGCTTTTGAAGACGACGACGACGTTCAAAAAGTATTTCACAACCTTGAGCTCACAGAAGATATCATGGCCGAACTGTAAGGGAACCCAAGCCATAACACCACTTTAAGAGTGAGTGATACGATAGCTGTATGTAAATAAAAATACATCAGCTAATTTATTCTTAAATAATGTATAATGACGAGGGGCAGAACGCTACTAACACCCTATTACCTACCATATCACAAGTTTTTCGGTGTGTATAATATCCTCTCCGGTTAGTCTTATAAAATAGATACCTTTAATTTGAGCACACAAATTAATCTGCTGCGAATCGGATAGTTTCCCATTTGTTATAATCTGTCCTTTGGCATCGGTAACTACCCAGTTGACATCACCCAAAAGTTGTTCAGAAGAAACAGTAAAAATACCTTGTGAAGGATTTGGATAGATAACAATTTTATTGATCTCGTGTGATACATCTTCAGCGCCACACATAGTTATATCGCTGATTATTGACATGCCGAAAGATTCAAAAAGGCCATTATGGTTAGGAGCGTTATCGCTATATGTTACATTGAGCATAAATTCAGTCTGATTACTTGGGCGATAAAGCTTAAAGGTCATTGGCTCGCCTTCAAGTGCGCCATCTTTTTCCAAAGTCCATTCATCATCTCCATAAGCTATTAACAACAAATTATCCGACTTGTCATCAGTAATTTCTGAAAAGCCCACGCAATTATTTTTCTCATCAAAGATGCCCAAAAAGCCATTTGGTATCTTATACAATGATTCACTTTGAATACTTAAGAGATGATAATGGTCAGTCGGATGAATATTCCAAGGAGGGTTTGTTTTACAATTTGTGAAAGAGTTTTTTTGATTGATAAGGAAGCCCTCATATTCAGGGAAGTTAATTGTTAAAGGGTTGATAAAGAACGCCTGATATCCTATTCCGGGGAAAAGGGTAGTAAGTGTATAAATTTCACCCACAGGCCAATATATCAATGAGTTGGTTAGATCAAAAACATATAGTATGTCAGTTGCCGGATTTTGAAAAAGCTGATCAATTGTTGCGGGTTGATTACTTAAATAGGGTATGAGTTTGTAGCCACTGGATAATTCTAATTGGTTATTATCCGGGATATTGCCACAAAAGATAAGTTCATCGTCCGCAGCCATTTTTAGTTTATAGCCAGAATGGATATCCCAGTTGGACAATGTATTTATATTTATCGGTGGAGGTGCAAATATGCCGTTGGTATTTTGAAGCAGGATGAGATTACTGGCTACACTGTCAAACATTTTTGCTATCTCTGTTTCGTCTGGCAATAAAAAACCAGATATTAGCGACCATCCTTGAGGTAGAAAAATATTTTGAATACTACATATTACCTTGATTTCCTCAGTCTCTTTCGAAAGCCCATAAGCATCTGTTGCTCTTGCTTTAAGGGTGTTGGCTCCGGGAGATAAAGTAATTGTGGCCGACCAAGTTCCACTATTTCCGGATGTTAACCATTCATTATTGTTTAGGCTGTAGTCAACGGATTGAAGATCGCCGTCAGGGTCATACGCATTTCCCGTAATGATGATTTGAGGATCACAAAGTTTTTGGCCATGCTGTGGAAAGGTAAGCTCTACAGTAGGGTATCTTAAAATAAAAACTTTTAGAGTATCGGTTTTTACAGTATAGAGCGGCGGCAGACTAATAACCTGAAATATTAAATTGACAGTTCCTTTATAAATATCCTGAGGACCGGGGATGTAAGTAGGATTAGGCGTTGTTTCGTTTATCAAAACACCGTCTCCATTGGAACTCCATAATAGGGAAGAATAATTTTCGGCTATAGCATTTTCGGGCTGCGCACTTTCTCCTTCAATTATTGTTATATCTTCACCAGCTTCTGCTATTGGTGCCGGAGGCATTGGAATTTGTCTTGAATATGCTTTTATACATAGGTCGTAGTGATATTCTGTTCCAGCGCCCACCTGATACCATGCAGTAGGCCAGATATCAGGATTAGGAGCAATCCAAAATTTTCCGGATTCGATCTGGGGGTTACAATAATTGATAATTGTGTCCTCAACAGATACAGGCCATTTATTTTCAGGGTTCATGGAGTTGTATTTTACCTGAACGTAAAACGACTTGCCTTGCGGGATGTAAATTGTAGAATCCAGATCAAAAGTGTAGTAACCCGGCAGCTCGCATATTACTTCATCTTTAGATAAAAGCAGGTCGCTTATTTGACCGTCAAAATTTCCATAAATTTTGATCTCAATTCCAGACCCTGCATATTGAACGAAAGTGCCGACTTTGATAATTTCCGAAATCCCTTCTATTGCTTCAAATTTTACAAGACCATAACCTATTTCATTACCGAATCCGACGCCCCAATATCCTCCAACTTCGTCATACTGATATAGATATGTACTATCTTCATTTTCTGTTATTTCAGGCCAATAAGAGTTGTATTTTAGAAATTGGGAATCGAAAAATGAGACATAGAAATATCCGCCCTCTCCCCAATTTGGGCCATAGGTATTTTTAACGATCCATGCGCCGCTTCCACCATCGGTTTGTAAAGTATCGTTCCACCCTACAATTACGCCTGCATGATTAACCTGCTTGTTCCCCCCGTAATAATATGTAGCATTAGTCGGTTTAAAAAAATCAGCATGATAATACATCAATGTCCATACTGGGCCGTACTCCAAAACAGTTTGTTTAATAAACAATTTATCAAGCGGCGGCGGATAACGTGAATTGCCAATATAAAATAATGGAGTTAAGTCATTAGGGCAATTTTCCGGTGCAGTAGTGCCGCCCGGATAAGGATCGTCGCTTTCAAGAAATGGGCCTGAATGTCGAGCGAAATAAGAGGTAGCCATCCAATGATTACCATAAGTATTTCGTTCGGGCAGGTATTTATGGCAAATTTTCAGGTTATTATCCGAAAGGTCATAATATCCTTTGTCAAGCATAAGCAATCTTGCTTCAACGGTTCCCATCACCGAGTATGCCCAGCATCCTCCCGCCGATTGTGTTTTTACCGAAGTCAGCCATGGAGTCTGACGCATGTCGTACATTAAAGGTAATTCTCTGCTCGACTTATAATGTAGATTTGCCCAGCGATCGTCAGCGGGCTTTATTGGCGGTAAAACGATTCCGTTGTTTTTCATTTTTTCAAACTCTTCAGTTGAAATACTATAACTTGTATCAACCGCGGCTTTTTCCGGTATTAATTGCGAACGTGCGCCATTAACAAAAAAAATGAAGATCACTATTACTAATAATTGATACTTCATGTTTTTATAAATTTTATGGGTTTAGTAAACAGGATGTTATTATGATGCAAAACATCAATGAGCAAAATATAAACACCTACGGGTATTTTTTCAATATTTAGATATAGTTCAGCGCTACTTGACTTTGTGTTTAAATTAAGCTCTTTTCCCATAAAATCTAATAACCTGACACTATTGAACTTTGCTGTAGCAGTTTCTTCAATGCTTATAATGATAAAATCCTTTGCCGGATTGGGGTATAGTCGAATATTAATTTCCGGTAATTGATTTTTGCTTAACCCATCTGGAGGCGCTTTTGTTCCGGAAAAAAAGGAGAGTCCGCCTGAGAAGTTTCCAACTATCATATCAATATATTCATCGTTATTCAGGTTGGCTAATGCAACGGTACTGCGCAAGCCCTCGTCAATCCATAAGTAATTTTTCATCACCAGCGTAAATTGCCCATCAAGGTTGTTATCAATATCGGTGTAGTAAAATATCTCGCCAAATTCGGAGCCTGCGAAAAGATGTGTTTTCCCTATGCTATCTTTAAAAAAATGTGGTACACAATATCCATAGTACGACAGATTGGGGTTTCGTACGTCCACACCGCCCAAGCTATCGGTAACAAATGAAAAAACAGGCTTTTCGGCAGTGCCAGTGTTTTGATAAAAGGAGATAGTGCCATTTCTTTTTCCGATAACTAAATCAGGTAGCCCGTTTCCGGTAAGGTCAATGAGCTGTGGAGCGCTAAACTTTCCAACGGATATATTTTGATAGTTTTGTTCTTTCAAAATAAACTGTGCAGGCTGATTAGGGCTTCCGATATTTTCAAGAAAAATTAATGTTCCTTTTGCATTTCCAAGCAGGAGATCCATGTCGCCATCGTTATCCAGGTCGGCATTGGCGGGGATAATAGCGTAAGGTCGTTCGCCAACAGGGAAATAGGAGGGGAGATCAGCAAAATTGCGGTTTGTCAATTTGAATTGTGGGTTGGTGGGCGCCCCGCAATTTTCGAGCAATGCAAGCTGGCCGCGATATTTACAATTTAGGTTTAATCCGGCGTCGTAATAAGAGGTGTCCAGGTATCCAAAATTACCTATCAGCAAATCCAAAAGTCCATCGCCATTATAATCGAAAAAAAGCGGTGCAGCGCCAGCACCAAAATCGAGCATCTCGTCCTGCAAAAATGATTTTGTTTTCAGTTTGAATTCAGGCGCCCCCGCCGTGTTAGTATCTTCATAATACCAGATATTTTCGTAGTTCTGCGATTTTATAAAACCCGGATCGAATGTAGTAACTACAAGGTCTTTTCTCCCGCTATTGTTCAGATCAATAAGCGCCGGTAAGGGAAATGAGAGTAGATCAATCGGTATGTCATAAGCAGGCCAATTGAAAGTATAACTCCCCATTACAGCCTCCCCTACAGTGCCTGAGTTTATTAGCAACGCAGGCGCAGGATAGTCCACATCGCCTAACAGCAGATCGGGCAGACCGTCATCATTTTCATCAAAGATCAAAAAGGTGGAACCGGTATGCCGATATTCAGCCCTATCGGCAAGCATTTTAATATCATCTTTGATTTTTTGTTTTGGTAAAATAAAACATGTATCGAGATATAACTGGTTCGATTCTTCGCTTTCGGCAAACCATCCCCAACAATTGGTAGTTTTACGAAAAATTAATGAATCCGGAACGCCATACAATTCCATTGATTCGTTAGTATGTAACTCTACAAACGAGCCCAGGCCCCAGAACGTCAGTATGTCGAGATCGCCATCGCCATCAATGTCAATGATTGCCGGATAGTCAACATAAGTAACAAGGATGTTCACATAGCCATTTCCCTGATATGAGGTGAGGTAGTAAGGCTCAATTAGCTCGAATGGCTCTTCAGCCGTCAAACCATTATTACGGTAAACCTTGATACCGGCAAATCCTTTCGAGTAGGTGAATATATCTGCAAGCCCGTCATTATTGTAGTCGGCAAATATTACCCAATCGCTAAAAGAGGGTAAAATTTTTGCAAGCTCCGGCGCAAACTGATAGCTTACCTCTCCTGGAATCCCAAGATTTTTCCACGTTAATGTCCGGCTTCCACACCTGTCGAAAACCACAAGGTCTTTTATTCCATCACCATCAAGGTCAATTTCATTAAATTGAACAGCAAACAAACCACCGCCCCATGGGTTTTTGAATAAAGATTGTGATTCATCATATACTGCTACATCATATATTTTCTCAAAGCCAAAAGGAAGCTGGTACTGTCCAAATGATACATTTGAGAATAAAAGAATAGAAAAAAGCAGAGCGATAAACAAAGTTCTTATCATATTCATTTACTGTTCCGAACAAGGTTTATTATTATCCGAGCTTCAACAAAAATATACTTTCTGATGCAAATCGTTGTATCTTCGTAAAAATTTATGTTGATGAAAAATTTAAAGATATTATTCTTGTCAATCTCCTTACTTTTTATCGTTTTATCGTTGGAGGCTCAATATTTTTCACTGCCGGACTCTATTTTCGACGATATGATTGGTGGTAAATACGTTCTTGATTCTACTTATAGCTATGAATGGAGTGTGCTGAATCATGGATGGATGAATACTGACCGTCTTTTTATCACTGAGCGCGATAAGTATGGTAACCAGAAAAGATCGAAGATAATAAAATGGGATGAGGAAAATTCAAAATGGGATGATTGGAAACGTAACGAACAGGCATACTACGACAGCTTACATTCGCATTTTTTTATTGCTTTCATTTACGATTTAAAGGCGGGTGATTGGAAAATGTCGGATTCAATTTTTTATAACCGTAAAGGAAAACCTGAATTTTCTTGGTTTAAAGTGTGGGACCCTGATAAATATAGATTTTCACGCGGAAAGCGTGTAAAATTTCAATATACATCGGCGGATTTGGTTTCAAAAGAGGAGATAGACATTTTCGATACAATTTCAGATAATTGGAAAGCTAATCAGGTGGTTTCTTATCAATATAATGAAGATCACCTGCTTGAAGTGCAACAGGTAAAAGTATGGAAAGATTCCGGTTTTTGGCGAGATTCCCTTAAAATTACCTATAGTTACAATAATCAGTTGCAAAACATCAGTATTTTGCAGGAAAAATTTAACGATAACGATTTTTGGGAAAACGAACAGCTTACCAATAAAGAGTTTGATGAAAATGGAAATCAATATGAAGTGTACAAATATAGATGGAATACTACTTTACAGCAATGGGACAATTGGAATCGTTATTTTTATAACTACGAAAGTAATTCGTTGCTGATTGAGACTGTTCAACAATATTGGGAAAATGATTTTCAAAAGTGGATAAACCTTAATAAAACCATTTACGAATATAATTCTTTGTTGCAAAAAACCAGTGTGTTGCAACAGTTTTGGGATGCTTTTGGCAATTTTTGGCTCAATACTTCAAACTACACATACAGTTACGACGACGCTGGTAACCGAACAGGGTTTCTGTTTCGTTTTTGGGATGAAGAGTATTCGGAATGGCTGAATATTTATAAAGATGCTAACTGGTGGTCATTCTTTGATCCCTCGTCAATATCAGAATTTCAAATTAATAAGGTAATCGTTTTTCCGAATCCTGCCACTTCGGATATCAATATCGCGATTAATCATCCTTTTCAGGATTGTTATCTGACAATTTATGCTAATGACGGCCAAATCGTTTATTCCGAAATCATTAAAAATTCTCAGGTCAGGATAGATATTTCGCAATTTCCAAAAGGAGTTTATATTTTAAGGCTTGTTATTGACAGAGAGACTACGACCGGTAAAATAATGGTGTATTAATGAAGGTCCAAGTACATTGAAAAACCACAAAGCATCTACTTGGAAAAATTATATGTACACATAATAGATTCCGAACATTCCTATGAATTCATCGAACTTTCTTGCTTTATCTTCTCCGTAACGGATAAGGTTTGAATAAATGTTTTTCAATTTTTTTGGCTCGGTAAGGTTAAGACCCGATTTTGAAAAAAACTTATCAGCATAACAGAGTATTTTTTCTTCAATGGTAATGGGTACCATATCACGATGAGGTATTGGAAGGTTTAGCTTTATGATCTCTTCTTTAGTAATTCCGGTACCGGTATGTCGCTCACAGAATGGAGCAACATCATATAGTTTTTCATTTTCAAGGATTTCGCGTCCTTTATAGCCATGGCATATGTAAGGTAGATCGCCATAGCAGCCGATGCTGGGATTATTGGTTTTTATAGCGCCGATATCGTGAAGCAACGCCGCTTTTGTTAAAAGTGAAATATCAATTTTTAAATGTGGGTTTTTAGAAGCAATTTTTAGCGCCATATCTTTAACAGCAACAGAATGTGCGATTATTATTTTATGAGCTAAAGATCCTCGCCCGAAGTATTTGTCCAATAATAAGAAAGCTTCATCCATCTCTATTTGTTTCAGGTGATTGCAAAAATATTAAATTGGTTGATTATCCGAATATAGGATAATTGTTTTACTCACAGGGTAATTTTATATTGGGTTGGCACTCTTGTTACTCACAGGGTAACTCAAAGTTACCCCGTGAGTAATGTATGAGTTACCTCGTGAGTAGCTTTGATCATAAAAAAGCTTGTATTTCTCGAAAGATAAGTCCTGATTAGCTAATCAATTAATAACTAAATAAATAGTTATTATATAGTATCAAAGAAAGTTAGGCGTTTGTAACCTGCAAATAGAGATTGCACTGAACAAACACTACTTCTTAGTTAGCCCAATAAAACCAATAGATCAGTGAGTTTCCCATTGATTAATTTGGGTTACAAAGATCAGAACAACAAACCTGTTAAGGTGATATTACTTTGTACCGAATTGTTATAACTTTTTGAGTTTTATGTTTTTATACCATACGTCATCGCCATGGTCTTGTAGTCCGATATATCCTTCTTGTGCCACTTCGGCCCAGTTAGGATTGTACTTTGGGAATTTACTGTTGGCTACCATCTCATACCATTCGGGTGTCCAGAGGTGATACGAAACTACTTTTTCGCCATTGAGCCAATGCTCTACAAGACCTTTAAAAACCAATATTTTCACCTGGTTCCATTCACCTACGGGTTTTACTTTATCCTGTTCTACACC
>JAAYWF010000210.1 GCA_012516825.1 Lentimicrobium sp.
TTAGAGAATTAAAACAATAATAAATATTTAAGCCATGAAAAGAGATCTTAGGATAATCTTCATGGGCACGCCACAGTTTGCAGTACCCTCTCTTAAATCGTTAATAGATAATGGATTTAATGTAGTTGGTGTGATAACCGCCCCCGACAAGCCTGCCGGACGTGGAAGAGAGATCAAGTTTTCTGAAGTAAAACAATTTGCGGTAAAAGCTAAACTGCCATTACTCCAACCGGTAAATTTAAAAGACAATAAGTTTATCAAAGAGTTTGCAGCGCTTAAACCAAATTTAGGAATAGTAGTGGCGTTCAGGATGTTGCCCGAGGAAATATGGTCTTTTCCCGAATTCGGAACCTTTAACCTTCATGCCTCGTTATTACCCCAGTATCGTGGAGCTGCTCCTATAAATCATGCAATTATAAATGGAGAAAAAGTTACCGGACTTACTACCTTCTTTATTAAACACGAAATAGATACCGGAAAAATAATTTTCAGAAATCCGATAAAAATTGGAGAGCAAGAGACTTACGGGGAATTACACGATAGAATGATGTTAACCGGCGCTGAGCTTGTATTAAAAACAGCATTCGCCATTCAGGATAATTCTTATGATCTTATCTCTCAGTCTGATTTGATTACAACAGGCGAAATAATTAAGAGCGCTCCAAAAATTTCAAAAGCCGATTGCAGGATAAACTGGAACTCAAAATCTGTAACAATCTATAACTTGATACGTGGTTTAAATCCTGTTCCAGCGGCATTTACCGTATTGTCCGGACCTAATAATGAAGAGATTCAACTTAAAATTTTTAAAGCAAGCTATAAAATGCTTACCCATGATCATAAGCCAGGTGAAATATTCATTACAAGTGAAAAACAGATTGCGACTTTCACATCAGATGGTACATTAACGATAGAGGAGTTACAAATGGCTGGAAAAAAGCGTTTACAAGTGAAAGATTTTTTGAATGGCTTTCCAATAACCCCTAAATGGAAAATGCATTAAAAATTAAAGGCAAATAAGGCGCGATTAACAATTTTTAACGTAAAATATCGTTAAAAATACCTTTTTAAGTAATTTTTAATCGTTTTTTTTTGTAAAAAGCTTGTAGGTATTCATTTATGAACTATATTTGCAGGAATGTTTTTTTTTACTAATCAAAATTTCATCAACTATGAACAAAGCTGAACTTATTGATGCAATGGCTGCCGAATCTGGTTTAACCAAGGCAGATTCTAAAAAAGCATTAGATGCTTTTGTAAAGGTTACCCAAAATGCTCTTAAATCAGGAGACAAAATTACTTTAGTAGGTTTTGGTACGTTTAGCGTTTCAACGCGTGCAGCAAGAATTGGCAGAAACCCACAAACTGGTAAAGAGCTGAAAATTGCTGCTAAAAAAGTTGTTAAATTCAAGGCTGGAAGTGATTTAGCAGGCGCTGTAGCCTAATCTAAAACAAAAGAATTAAAAAGCTCCGTTTATCGGGGCTTTTTTTATGTCCATCACAAACCTGTATGGCAACAGGGCATCTTTGCCGGCATAGTCAACACCTATCCTTGTTGTTGTTCTAATTTCACCGTTAGTTAAAGCGCCACGATCTTCAATCCAGATTTGAAGAGAAGATGACTCAGAGCCTGTTAACGGTAAGCCAGAATGTGAGTAATGAATGCCCAACAGCATCGAAACCTTACCCGGGCCAATGCCATCCGAAGGTTTTAAGTACGTCTTGCCTCTTCTTGCCAACATGATATCTACACCATCCAAAGGTGTAATACCTCGAATGAGTACCGCATGTGGCGTGCCTGCAACATTTGTAACTACGTTGAAAAGCGAATGGATACCGTAGCAGAGATAAATATAAGCAACACCTCCTTGCTCGAACATAACCCTGTTGCGCGGGGTAATCTTCCCGTTCCATGCATGAGAAGCCCGATCGTCAGTACCGGCATAAGCCTCGGTTTCCACTATAATGCCTGAAGTTAGCTTATTCTCAAAACGAGTTACTAAAACTTTACCAATTAATAAACGAGCAACTTCAACTACGTTGGAATTAAGATAAAATTTAGGCTTAAGAATCATAAACGGATCTTGCATAAAGAGAAGAATTGATAATGCCCCAACGATGAAAACGATAGAGAAAAGATGTTTTTAAAACTCCTAACCCATACTTAACACTACGGTGAAAGTTGATGGAAGAGGCTTCTTCAAAATATTTTGTCGGGCAAGTAATTTCAGCAATTTCAAAACCTGCCATAAAGATTTGAGAGATTATCTGATTATCAAAAACAAAATCATCAGAATTAGCTAAAAAATTTACCTTTCGAATCACTTCAGCAGAAAAGGCTCTATAGCCAGTGTGATATTCGGAGAGTTTTTGATTTAAAATGAGGTTTTGAAATAACGTTAAGATACGGTTTGCTATGTATTTATAAACAGGCATTCCTCCCTTTCGAGCTCCTGTACCCAAAATCCGGGAACCAAAAACAACGGGATATACTCCGTTAGCAATTAGGTAAGCCATGGAATGGATAAGTTTAGGGGTATATTGATAATCGGGGTGAAGCATGATTATAATATCGGCATTTAGTTCAAGAGCCTTCTGGTAGCAGGATTTTTGGTTTGCGCCATATCCTTTGTTTTCGGGATGAATAAGGATATGTTTGATGCCAAGCTTATGGGCAATCTCGACGCTGTTATCTGAGCTTTTATCGTCCACAAAAACGACTTCATCAACAATATCGAAAGGGATTTCATTGTAAGTGTTTTCAATAGTTTTTGCTGCATTGTATGCCGGTAAAACAACGACAATTTTCATTTTATTAATCATATCGAAAATAGTTAGTAAATCAATAGCAAAATTAATGTTTTATCCTGCCAATTATAGCCAATAGAGTTTTTTATCAAGAGTATAAGCAATTTTGTTATTGTCAAGAAGCCATTCTATTACTTTTAAAACTTTTTCTTTTTTCACTCTTTCAGTTTGTGCTATTAGATCGTTAATTTCAAATGCGCCAGTTTTAAGCAGCGGCTTTATTTGATCGAGAATAGCGTTAAACTCCTGCTCGTTCAGGTCAACCTTGTTGCGCTCAAGGCATACATCACATTGTCCACAACGTTTTATTTTACTCTCTCCGAAGTAGTTTAATAAAGATATACTCCGGCAACGACTATTGGAGGTGAGATATACATTTAGAGAATTTAACCTCTCTAACGCCATCTTCTTACGCATTGAGTAATTCTCTTTGGATATGTAAAGATCTTTGGCGTCTAATCTCTCTTCTGTAAAAATGATCTGAGGTTTGCTTTTGGGCGGGACAAATGCAATTGCTCCTAAACGATTTAGCTTTTCGAGCTTTGCAAAAGTTTGCTCAACTGAAAGGCTGGTACGACGTGCCAGCTCATTAATATTAAATTTGGTAAACTGAGTAAAAAGTCCTGTATATGACCTTAATATGATTTTCAGAAAAATATCAAGGTCGGCATTTTCTACCCTGAATTTATAGAGTTTTTCGCCCTGAAGTTTTACAAATATTCTTGGCGGAAAATGAAGGCCTTCGCTCAGGAGCAGATACCCCTCCTTTTCAAGAAATTTAAGGGAATTAAATGTTGATATAGGATTAAGGTTGAACTGATTGCAAAAGTCGGATATGTCAAAATCAAATCCGGTATTTTTTCCACTTCCTACGGCAAGACTAAAGTAATTTCCTAAAGCGTGATAAACACTTTTTATCATCTCCATATCCGGAAAAGAAAACTCAAACTGGCTGTTGGCATCGAGCAGATCAGAATCCTGATAAAGAATTACCGACCACGCTTTTTTCCCGTCTCTACCGGCGCGGCCCGCTTCCTGGAAGTATGCCTCGATGCTGCCCGGCAAATCAACATGTACTACAAGCCTGACGTCAGGCTTGTCAATACCCATTCCAAAGGCATTTGTTGCTACAATTACTCTTGGATGGCCAGACATCCATGCTTTCTGTTTCTTCTCACGCTGTTCATTCTCCATACCAGCATGGTAATGATCGGCAGGGATTCCGTTTTTATTTAACTCCCGTGCAAATTCGTATGTGCGGCGGCGGGTTCCGGCATACACAATGGCGCTTCCATGTACTTTCTTAAACATCTCAACAAGCTTACCCATCTTATTTTCTTCTTTCACTACTATGTAAGCAAGGTTCTTCCGCTCAAAGCTTTGCCTGATCAGGTTGGGTGTGGAGAATCCTAATTTTTCCTGAATATCATCCACCACTACAGGGGTAGCCGATGCTGTAAGCGCGAGTACTGGAGCATCTGGTATAATATGACGTATTTCTGCAATTTTTAAATATGGCGGTCTAAAGTCATAACCCCATTGTGAGATGCAATGTGCTTCATCCACGGCTATCAGGTTTACCTTCATATAACGAAGGACTTCTCTGAAATTTGGTGTTGCAAGTCGTTCAGGTGAAATATAAAGGAATTTGGCATTGCCAAGTGTAGCATTATTCAAGGCAAGCTCGATTTCGGTTTGATGCATTCCGGAGTATATTGCGAAAGCGTTAATCCCTAATGTCTTTAGTCTGTCCACCTGATCTTTCATCAGAGCTATGAGTGGAGAAATCACAATACATATACCCTCTTTTGCAAGAGCCGGCACTTGAAAGCAAATGGATTTCCCGCCGCCGGTTGGCATTAATGCAAGGGTGTCTTGCCCGGCCAAAACCGACCTGATAATATCTTCCTGCATCGGCCTGAAACCGCTGTAACCCCAGTATTTTATTAGAATTTGTTGGATATCCATCGCCAAACGTTAACAGGCGAAATTAATCATTCTTTTTCAACCTAAAAGGACATATTGCTGATTATTTTATGGTAATGGAAATCTTATTAAGTTTTTTGGACAATCTAAAGGGCGGCGGTTTTGGTAAATGGCGCTGGAATGCTTCATCTCACCCAAGCGATATAGAAGGATTGATAAAAAATGTATGTAAAAAATTAGCTTAACGTATTAGATTCTGCTGTTTTTTCCTTCCTGTGGATAGGAAATATTTAAAAGTCAATTTTTACGAGTGAAGCAAATAAAAAAAATGAAAACATATAGTGAGTAAAGCGTTGACTGCAACAAACGCTCTACTGAGAGCGGCAATAACCGTTTCGATTTGAAGATTTATGGAAAGTTCAAGTTTTGTACTTCGTTTGAAAGGTTTGGATGAAAATAACCTCTTCGGCAAGACGTAAACCGTTGTAAAATAACGAGGTTAAACCAATAAATGACAGATCTGTGATTTGAAAAATGGAGAGTACTTCAATAGAACATAAAATTTCTCATTTCCATTCATGCCTGCCCATCGAATTTTTCAATATTTTTGTGCGGTTTTCTTAATTTCTACCTTTATATGCTGGGTATTTTCTTTTTAATACTTCTTGGATTGTCTTTCGGAGTATTCTTTTTCCGAAAAAAATCAGGTTATCTCTACTCGCTACTATTGGTTATGGGCATGGTAGCGCTCACTACACATGGGGCAGTCCAGGCATTAAATGGCAATTCGCAATCCTTTGTACATGGTTTCAACAACATATTCCGATCTGCCACAGACATATTAGTGTTGGATGGCCTTTCAGCCTTTTTCATTTTAGTGATTAACATTACCTTATTGGTTGGACTGCTTTATGCAAATGGCTATCTCAAGCCCTATCACTCCCGTATGGGCAATTTACGGTTTGCCGTCCATTATTTTTCCTATATCTGGCTCTACTTTTCCATGCTGTTAGTGGTGATGCTGCGCAATGGAGTTCTATTCCTAATTGCTTGGGAGATGATGGCAATATCCTCATTTTTCCTTGTGATTTTCGATGCCGATAATCGGAACATACTCAAAACAGGCATTAACTATTTAGTACAGATGCATGTGGGTATGCTTTTCATATTGGTTGGTTTTCTATTGGTCGAAAAATCAACGGGAAGCATAAGTTTTGATTCATTGCCCACATATTTTGCAAATAGCAGTAATTGGCCACTTTTCCTACTCTTTTTTATAGGCTTTGCCATTAAGGCCGGATTTATGCCCCTGCATACTTGGCTACCTGAAGCACATCCTGCAGCGCCCTCGCATGTGTCGGGGGTAATGTCGGGGGTGATGATTAAAATGGGCATCTACGGAATATTTAGGGTTGTACTTGCAACACAAAGCGATTTGCTGATTATTGGTGTGCTTCTTCTGGCAGTTTCGTTAATTTCAGGTCTTTTAGGGGTAATTTATGCCATTCTGCAACACGATTTGAAACGACTATTGGCCTATCATAGTATCGAAAATATTGGCATTATTGGGGTTGGGTTGGGATTAGGAATAATCGGTAAGGCAACAAATAATCAAATGCTTATGTTGTTAGGCTTTAGTGGCGCTTTACTCCATACTTTAAACCACTCGTTGTTCAAATCTTTGCTGTTTTTCAATGCAGGTTCGGTTTACCTTGCAGCAAAAACCCGTGATATTGAAAAATGCGGCGGTCTGATGAAAACCATGCCCTATACCGCTCTCCTGTTTTTATTGGGTTCCATTGCAATTTGCGGACTACCTCCATTCAATGGATTCATTTCGGAGTATCTAATATACTTTGGAATGATTGATACCATGCATGGCGCAGGTTTCTCACAATCTATTCTATTGCTATTCAGCATTATTGGGCTTACCCTGATAGGTGGGTTAGCCGTGTTCTGCTTCACTAAAGCGTTTGGTGTCATCTTCCTTGGCTCACCCCGAAGCAAACAGGCTGAAAATGCTATCGAAGTGACACATAGCATGATTGCACCGCAAATCATCTCAGCGATTCTAATTGTTGCTATTGGAGTGGTTCCCGCACTATTTGTCAAGCCGATTTTCGGCATATTTAGCCACGATTTGAAAATAATCATACCGGAATATCATAGTTTCATTGCCAACCTATCGGGTATCAGCGCTGCATCGGGTGTGTTTATAATAATGGCAGTGGGCATACTTTTGCTTAGGTATATTCATCTCAGAAGGAAACCCATAGCAGCGGGCCCCACCTGGGGTTGCGGATACACGCTGGAAAGTTCTAGATTACAATATACAGCATCGTCATATGCCGACAGTTTGAGCCAATTGGCAAAACCTGTTATTCGCCGAAAGATAATCACCGAGCCTATTAGTGAAAATGATATTTTCCCCCCATCAAGAGCTTTCAGCACACACTCCGAAGATGTTTTCCGAGAACAGCTAACCAATAAACCTGTGAATAAATTTTTGGACTGGATGAAAAAGATTGCTATAATGCAAACAGGTCAGATTCAGCACTATATATTATATGCCTTTCTGTTCATGTTACTGATACTTATTCTTACCTATCTTAATTTCATTTAGAACATGCTCGGAATCATTCTCATCATAATCGCTTCACTGTTGGTGCCGGGTGTTATCATTCGCACCAAGAGCATCGCGTCGGGGCGCAAGGGGCCTGGGCTATTTCAACCCCTAAAAGATTTAAGGGTTTTGCTGCGCAAAGGAAGCGTTTTCAGTAATACCACGGGGTTAATATTTAGGATTGCACCCTCATTATCGTTGGCAAGCATCGTGTGTGCACTCACATTAGTGCCTTTTGGCAACCAAGGTGCGCTGATTACGTTTGGCGCCGATTTCGTGTTCTTTGCCTATATATTGTCTTTTGGCAAATTTTTCGCTATCATTGGAGCACTCGATTGTGGAAGCAGTTTTGAGGGCATGGGGGCTAATCGCGAAGCCCTATACTCAATGATGGTGGAGCCTGCCTTTTTTATCCTGTTAGGCACTTTTGCCATGTTTACAGGCTACACTTCGTTTACAGATATTTTTTACGGCTTCCATTTAAGCGACAATAATTATATATTGATATTCAGCGTTATCAGTTTCTATCTGCTGATACAGATAGTTATGATTGAGAATAGCCGAATGCCCATTGACGACCCCAAAACTCACCTTGAACTCACCATGATTCATGAAGTGATGATATTGGACTACAGTGGTTTCGACAAGGCGCTTCTCCACATTGGAACATTCTTGAAATACGGAATTTACGGTGCGCTTATAACCGCCATACTCATCAATACCAAATGGAGTATCTACATTCAGATTTTTGCATTTTTTGCTGTAGTAGTCTGTTTGGGAGTTATTATAGGCTTGAACGAATCGTTCCGTGCCCGTAATAAAATGGGTAAAAACCCGCAGTTTGTTCTCACATTGTCGGGTATTGCGCTGGTGGCATTTGTGATAGTTCTGCTTTTGATGGGAAAATTTTAAATCCATTTGAAAATGCTTAATTTTTTAATAGTCCTTTTTGCCATAAATCTGATATATGTCAGCGTTGCTGATAGATTTCGCATTTATTCGCGGCTCATTGCCGTTCAGGGGATATTGCTAATGGGAATTGCACTGATTGAATTGCAAGAGGTAAGCACCCTAAACCTGATACTAATTCTGGCCGAAACGCTTATTTTTAAAGCTATCGTGGTGCCCTACCTTCTATTTTCAATTATTCATCGCACAGGAATATACAAGGTGCACAACAGGGCGTTACCGGGCTTCTTCTCTCTGATACTCACTATAATTGCACTGGTACTAAGCATAGTTATCGCTAATATTTTAGAGAATCCGCATATTGATACCGCCTATCTTACCATTGCGCTTTTTACCATGTTTGTAGGAGTACTGCTCATCATTGGCCACAAACTTATCTTTTCGCATATGATTGGATTTCTGATTATTGAAAATGCGGTTTTTATGCTCTCCATGGCCGTGGGCAAAGAGATGACTATGCTGATAAATATTGGTATTCTGCTGGATGTTTTCGTGAGCGTGTTGGTAATTTCCATACTGATAAATCGGATTGGCACGGAGTTTAACAAGTTTGAGGTGCAAGACCTTACATCGCTAAAGCATTAGAATATGATTCTCTTTTACTTCATATCGGCTATTATATTGAGTGTTGCCACACTGCTGGTTAATAAAAGGCGAACTGCCCAAATTATGATTTCCCTTTTTGCGGCAATTCAAATTGCCTTTGCCTATTACGCATACCTGCATCTCAATCAAACAGATTTATCATATTTTACCTACGATCCGCTGGGAGTGATTTTTCTCTCGGTACTATCAATTATTTTTCCTGCAACGATTTACCATGGTTTCCGCTATTTTACCAATGGAACAACAAAACGGTTTTATTACTACCATTCGGCACTCATCGGGGTGATAGCAGTGATAACCGGAGCCTATCTGGCCAACGAGGCCACCGTGGTGTGGATACTGGTGGAGGCCACCACCCTATTGGCATCGGTACTAATATATCACGAAAAAACAAAAATGGCATTAGAAGCCACATGGAAATACATTTTCCTCTGCTCGGTGGGAATTGCCTTCGCCTATATAGGTATCCTTTTCATAGGCTTTGGCATTGAGCAGTACGGTTTTACCAATTTGTCATTCGAGGCCATTGCAAAAGTGGCATCGCAGGCCAACCCACTATATCTTAAAATTGCGTTTATTTTTATTTTCATCGGTTACAGCACTAAGATGGAACTGTTCCCAATGCACACCGTAGGTATAGATGCCAACTCCGTTGCCCCATCGCCTATTGGCGCACTTTTTTCCACCGCCATAGTGAATATGGGATTTGTTATTATTTTCAGAATATATGTTGCACTATCGGGTAGCGAGATATTTCATTGGATGAACCATGTGCTTATCATTGGTGGGTTAAGCTCCATCGTGGTGGCTGCAGGCTATATGCTCAAAGCCACACACCACAAGCGAATGTTTGCCTACTCAACTCTCGAAAATGCAGGCTTAGCAGCCATTGCACTTGGAATTGGCGGTGCTGGGTATTACGCTGCTATACTATTGCTTATACTACATTCATTCGTTAAATCGTCTATGTTTTTCCAAATCGGTCAACTTAATAGGGTATTCAACTCATTGGATATTAACTTTTCGGGTAAATACATCAAATTACATCCGGTCGGTGCAGTAGTGCTTATGGTCGGGATGATATTTCTACTCGCAATACCACCTTCCGGGCTTTTCATTCCCAAGTATCTTATATTCAAAGCGCTTATTTTCAGCAATTCATGGTTTGTCCTCATCGCTGTTGCACTGATGATTTGCGTGGTGGTGTATGCGCTCAGCGTCAGGGTGATGCATATCTGCTTTTCGGATGCACGTAAATCAATGCATGATGTTTTACCGGAAAAGATTAACCCCATCGAAACGGTAACGCAGTTCCTATTCCTTTTGGTAGTGGTTGTGTTTTGCTTCTATCGCCCACCATTGGTTGACGAACTGATTCGGCAAAGTATTTCACTATTGACCCAGATGTAGAAAATGGAAGGAAAAAAATATATTGAAGTTTCAAACTCCCAAGCGGTTGCAATTAAAGATATTCCACTGCTCGATTATGATGATTTCTACGATTATGTGGTGGACGAACTGAAAATAGATACCCACCATTGCCTCAACTACTATTGTGTTGATTTCGGTAGTCGCCTTTGGTTCGTTTGCTGCATTGCCTGCGATGAACTTAACATTATCCGTATTTGTTCGCACGAACTTCCAAAAGGCGAAAAATCATTACGCTCCATCACTCCCGAATGTTTCCAACTCCACATCTTCGAGCGCGAAATCCACGAGAATTTTAGGATACACTTCAAAGGACACCCCTGGTTAAAGCCTGTTCGTTCAAGTTTTAAGAATGACGGAACAAAACTTCATGTTGATGCTTATCCGTTCCTCGCCTTTGAAAGCGAAGAGCTGCACGAAGTAGGCGTAGGTCCTATTCATGCCGGAATTATCGAGCCCGGACATTTCCGCTTTATATGCCATGGAGAGAAAGTGTTACATCTGGAGATAAGCCTTGGATATCAGCATAGGGGGATTGAGCAATTGTTTGTCAAGCAGAATGGGCTACAACGCACAATTCTTACTGAAAGCGTGGCAGGCGATACTGCCGTTGGCTCGTCCATAGCCCATGCTCAACTTATTGAGTCGCTGGCTGACTTGCCAATACCCGAAAGTCTAATGATAGAGCGTTGCATTGGGCTTGAACTGGAGCGTTTTGCCATACATATCGGCGACACCTCTGCCCTTTGCACCGATGTTGCCTACCAGCTTGGACAGGTGGTGAATGAGGCGCTTCGCACAACTATTATAAACACAACCCAGTTCTGGTGTGGCAATAGGTTTGGAAAAGGGTTGGTACGACCTGGTGGAAGCAACTATCCGCTCAACGAAACAGTGGTTGACGAAATACGTAATATCTTAAAGGATTCGGGTAACCGATACATTGATATGGCTGATAGGATTTACACCCTACCCACAGTGCTTTCGCGTTTCGATGGTATTGGAGAATTAACCCCCGAGCAAGCCATACTTATTGGAGCAGTGGGCATGGCAGCACGTTCAACATCGTTGGGTAGGGACATCCGAAAATCGCATCCATTCCAATATTTTAATCAATATCAATACGAGCCTGTTGTTTTAACTACCGGCGATGTGCTGGCACGTGGTATGCTTCGATACGAAGAGTCGAAAAAATCGGTTTCCATGGTCAACGAGTTTTGCTCTATATGGGAAGGGATGGCAAAAGAAGATACCCCAAGACCTGTTTACGATTATGGTTTAAAGCCATTATCCTTTGCCATATCGGTTGTGGAGGCGTGGCGTGGCGAACTATGCCATAGTGCAATCACTGACGAGCAGGGGAACTTAGCTCATTACAAAATCAAAGACCCTTCGCTGCACAACTGGATGGCGCTGGCCTTAGCGGTGCGGAATCAGGAAATTTCAGATTTCCCTGTTTGCAACAAATCATTTAACCTAAGTTACTGCGGCAATGATATCTAGAAAAAAGCTAAGAATAAAAGAAGCCAATATCCTCCGTAGCCACGGGTGGCAGTATATCCCCGATTTGAAGGGTGTAGAGCTTTCGCCCCTATTCCGGGGAAGACCCGTTATCAGCGACACTATTACCCCAGAAGAAATTGAGCATGTGAAAAATATATGCCCTGTGGATGCTTTTGTGGATGATCCATTCGGGTTGGATATGGGAAAATGCATATTCTGCAAGGAGTGCCACTTTGCTTGCCCACAGAAAATCATGTTCACCAACGACTATAAAATTGCCGCCTCTAATCGCGAGGATTTGGTAATAAGGGTTGGTCAAACGAAGATGGATTTCGACCATTCGGCTGTCAGACCGGTAATAAGGAAACTATTCAAACAATCATTAAAATTACGACAGATTTCAGCAGCGGGTGACAATAGTAGCGAAATGGAGCTGAATGCCAGCGGGAACGTGAACTTCGACATGGGGCGTTACGGCATTGAATTTCTTGCCTCACCGCGCCACACCGACGGAATCGTTATCACAGGGCCCATATCCGAAAATATGGCCGATGCATTACAGATATGCTACGATGCAGTACCAGAGCCAAAAATTATAATCCTTGCGGGTAGCGATGCTATTGGTGGAGGTATGTTTGTGGATAGTCCAGCAATCAACCGTACTTTTCTGGATAAATACCACATTGACCTATTCGTACCAGGAAACCCGATGCACCCGCTCACATTTATAAATGGTGTGCTAAGTTTGATTGGGAAATAGTAAAGGGGGTTAAACCTGGCTCAAACTAAAGATACTGTCTGTCTTGATTATAAGCAGAAACTTTTAGTTTTAAGAGATACAATTGGTTAAACCAAAAAAGATTCACTGTTTTTATCAAATAAAGTTTTTATGTTTACAAAATTTATAAAGATTCTAATTTATCTCTTTTATATAGATAATCAGTGTTTTTGTAAGTTTAAATAAAATGTTGTTGATTTAAAAGAAGAGGTTAGCAACATTATGTATCTGAGTATTGATTAGTTTTGTATTGTTAATAGTTTAACAAAAAAATAATTATTTTATGAACACAATTGATAATTTATTCAGGAAAGATGCTCTATCTTATCATGCAGAAGGACGTCCTGGCAAGCTTGAGGTTATTCCTTCAAAGCCTTATAACACTAAGCGTGATTTATCGTTAGCCTATACTCCGGGGGTTGCCGATCCTTGTCTTAAAATCAAGGATAATCCGGATGACATTTACAAATACACTATGAAAGGCAACCTTGTGGCGGTTATCTCGAATGGCACTGCAGTATTGGGGTTAGGAGATATCGGAACGTTGGCAAGTAAGCCCGTAATGGAGGGTAAAGGTTTTCTATTTAAGATCTTTGCCGATATTGATGTTTTTGATATCGAAATTGATCTAAAAGATCCTCAAAAATTTGTTGATACCGTTGTAGCCATTGCACCGACATTTGGCGGTATTAACCTCGAAGATATCAAAGCTCCCGAGTGTTTTGAGATTGAAGAAAAAATACAGGCTGCTGTAGATATACCCGTTATGCATGATGATCAACACGGAACTGCCATTATAACTGCAGCCGGCCTGCTCAATGCTGTCAAGCTTACGGGCAAAAAAATTGAAGACCTCAAAATTGTAGTCAACGGGGCCGGCGCTTCAGCCATCTCATGTACAAGGCTTTATATTAAACTTGGCGTTAGGCCGGAAAACATTGTGATGATAGACAGTAAAGGTGTACTACGTAAAGATCGTACCGACCTGAATTATGTTAAACAGCAAAATACGACTGATAGAGATATTTATACACTTGAAGAGGCAATCGAAGGTGCCGATATGTTTCTTGGCCTTTCGGCAGCAGGCGCGTTAAAAAAAGAATATTTAAAAAAGATGGCGCCTAATCCTATTGTATTCGCCCTTGCTAATCCGGTACCTGAAATTATGTATGACGAAGCAATGGCTGTACGCGACGATCTGATAATGGCTACTGGCCGTTCCGATTATCCTAATCAGATTAATAATGTCTTGGGATTTCCTTTTATTTTTCGAGGAGCTTTAGATGTCAGAGCTACATGTATCAACGATGAAATGAAATTGGCCGCTGCTTACGCTCTTGCCGAACTTGCTACCGAGCCTGTCCCGGATGAGGTTAACGTTGCATATCATGCAACCAATTTTGCTTTCGGAAAAGATTATATCATCCCTAAACCTTTTGATCCAAGGATGATTACAAGAGTTTCATCGGCTGTAGCCAAAGCAGCAATGGATTCTGGAGTAGCAAGAAAACCCATCACTGACTGGGAAGCCTACAATGAGTTTCTGCTGAAGAAAATGGGAACCACCAATCCTATTACTCGTCAAATCAGACATCGGGCTTTAGCAAATCCAAAACGAGTCGTTTTTGCCGATGCCGAAAACTATAAAATGCTGAAAGCTGCTGAGTTTGTGCTGAATCAAAAATCTGCATATCCTGTTTTGTTAGGAGATGAGAAAATAATAAAGGCTCTTATTCAACAACATGAGTTGGACATCCCTAACCCTGAAATAATTGATCCTCGATCTCCAGCCGAGGATGATCGCAGAAAGCAATTTGCTAAACTACTTTTTGAAAAACAAAACCGAAAAGGGATTACTAATTATACCGCTCTCGACAAGATGTTACACCGCAACTATTTTGCCCCAATGCTTGTAGAGACTGGTTTTGCCGATGCAATGGTTTCTGGCCTAACCAACAATTACCCCGATGCTATAAAACCAGCAATAGAAGTAATCGGAATAAAACAACAAGCAAATCTTGTGTCGGGAATGTATATTATCAATACCAAATCAGGTCCTTTATTTTTTGCCGATTGCACCGTTAACAAAGAACCGACTTCCGAGCAGCTTGTGGAAATCACGCTACAAACTGCATTTGCTGTAACACAGTTCAATGTTATTCCTCGTGTTGCCATGGTTACCTATTCTAACTTCGGTTCAAATAAAGGCAGAATACCTGATAAAGTTGCCGAGGCAGTAAGAATCCTACATCGGGATTATCCCAAGCTAATTGTGGATGGTGAAATACAAGCTGACGTAGCGTTGAATTCCGAAATGTTAAATGAGAACTTCCCATTTTCAAAACTTCAAGGCAATCCTGCAAACACACTTATCTTCCCATATCTTACTGCGGGAAACATTGCTTACAAATTGCTTCGGGAAATTGGAAAATTTGATGTAATAGGCCCTATTCTTACCGGAATGAATAAATCAGTACATGTTCTGCATTTTGGTAACAGCGTTCAGGAAATTATAAATATGGTAATGGTGGCTGCGTTAGATGCCCAATGCGTGCAAAATAGGGAATTGAATAAATGTAAGGACGATTTTAAGGAAATATTCAGATAGCAAATAAAATAAACCCAGGTTATGTGTTGCCAAATGCTTAATCTGGGTTTAAAATGTTACGAGGAAACAATATCTTTACGTGGTTTCAGTTTTTTTTTAATCTCTTCTAAAGCTTTAAATTGGCGGAGTTTAGCTAAATTTAGAAAGCAAAAAAAAAACCGTTCAGGGGTGCTAAACGGCTTTTATAAAGTAAAGTAATGATGCATCATTATCTTGATATTACAAGACGTTTCGTGTCAATCACTTCATTATTTACCACAATCGAATAAAAATAGAAACCTTCGTTAAGATCACATACATCCAAAATAAGTTTTCCTGAAAAATAATCAAGGCGTGTTTCTTTAACAACCGTTCCTAATAAATTGTGAACACGAATATAGGCGTTAATTGTTTGATCCGATAGGGTATAGTCAAACGATACCTGATTGCTTGCGGGGTTAGGATAAGCCAATGAAAATGAGTTTTTAGTGTTTTTTGTCAGATCATCAATACCAACTGGGCCAGCATTAAAGTTAACGAAAAAGTGGGTGGAGTCATTTGGATTATCATCATCAAAGAAGGTGTATCTGATAATGGTAACTCCGACATTATTGAATGGCATATAATCACCTGAGAACTCATCGTTAGTAACGCCGGGGTCAATAGTTATACCTGCAGGCGATACGAATATTGTGTTTGCCCAACACACTACCCAGCAAAATGTGTTCATTGAACCTGGTACAACCTGAACCTCTTCTTTCTTTACTTTAACAAGTTTGGCAGCATTAGAAATGTTTTTTATACTGATGTGCGCTTGCATTAAAGAGGCTGATGCCTCGTCAACTACGTATATAGTCCCTCCAAACGGAAAGATTTCATTTTCATAGTAAAGCTCAAAGCTTTGACTAAAAGCAAATGGAATGATAAGAAGGGAAGCGATTAAGGAAAATATAAGTTTTTTCATTGTTTTAAAGATTTTAAGTTTCGAAAAAAAATATCAAAAACCGTGCAAAACAATCTAAGTTTATTTCAAATATTATGAGAACAAAAGTAGTTATATAATTTAAACCAATGGTGTTTTTTTTTAATATGATATTTTACTATTTTTGACATTCCATTGATTGGTTCTTTTTTTTTGATTTTTTTACATTATAAAAATGGTTTTTTCTACAGTAATACAGGATGGCAAAATCTGATCATACAAATTATCAACTTTTTGATGACCCGATTCGTTTTTACAACGTCATCCTTGATGATATTGCATCGGCGAAAAAGTATGTTTTTATTCAAATGTTCAAGTTCAGTCATCAGGCAATGGGCATGAAGTTTAGGGATTCACTCACTGCAGTAGCATTAAGAGGTGTAGAGGTCAAATTATTGATAGATTCATGGGGTGGCAGCTCCTTTCCTTACAATTTCTTCGACGAGTTGGTATCAGCAGGTGGAGAGGTGAGATTTTTTGAAAAGATTAAAATCAACATTGACATTTTCACGCGGAGCCACCGTCGCAACCATCGAAAACTAATAATTATTGATGACATAATTTCATATATTGGTTCTTCCAACATTTCTGATTATAACTTGATTTGGAGGGAGAGCATGCTTAGAATTTACGGATCCATAGCCGTTAAGTTTAAAAAAGTTTTTAATCAGGACTTTAGCGCTTATAAAAAATATTTTCGTTACAAAGAGAGTTTCACGAGAATTATCAGGCATGGCGATATGGAAATTTTACGGGATTCGCCCTCAGTAACCCGCCAGAAAATAAAAAAAAGGTATGAGGAGGTTATAAAAAATGCTTTAAAAGAGGTGATTATTGTTACACCCTATTTCCTGCCTGGTTTTAATCTTCGAAAAGTATTGATGGACGCAGCCAACAGGGGGGTAGAGGTAAAAGTGATTATTCCTAAGCGGTCAGATATTCGTATGGTTGATATCTTGCACGGTCGTTATCTTGAAATTTTAAATAACAGTAACGTAAAGTTTCTCTATTTCACAAAGCATAATCTTCATGCAAAGCTGCTATTGGTTGATAATGAAAAATTTTCGATAGGCTCACCTAATTTTGATTATCGTAGCTTTAGATATATGCACGAGATAGTACTCTTTGGTACAACCCCGTCTATTATAAAATTGATAAGGGAATTCATAATTGATACACAGCAATATTGCGAGCCTTTTGACTATGAAGCGTGGCAGCGCCGGCCGGCAATCCAGAAATTCTTTGAATGGGTGCTCTTACCCTTTCGGCATCTCCTTTAACTATTTTATTGTATAATTTTGCCGGCTCCTTTAAGATAACTGATATGGCAACTCAAAAAGAGATAAAAACCAAATCGAAAAGCAGGAAAAAAGAGATATTACCTTTAGATAATGAAGGTGAACCCACAAAAATTTTTGTGCTCGATACTTCAGTGATTTTATATAATCATAATTCTATTAACAGCTTTAAAGAACACAACGTTGCTATTCCAATTACTGTTCTCGAAGAACTTGATCAATTTAAAAAGGGAAACGATACTATAAATTTTGAAGCCAGGGAGTTTATCAGGATTATGGACAAACTATCGGCCAATGCCTCTTTGCAAAATTGGATATCATTAAAGAAAAAGGGATTAGGCAAGTTTAAAGTAATAATGAATAACAGCGCTAAATCCATGGATGCTAATGAGGTTTTTGGAGAATCGAAATGTGATCACCGTATCCTGAATGCAGCACTTGCATTGCAGCATGAACATCCCGAACGAAAAGTGATTATGGTTACCAAAGATGTAAACCTCAGGATTAAAGCAAAAGCTGTTGGATTAACAGCAGAAGATTTCTTGACTGGAAGGATTGAAAATATTGACTCTCTTTATTCGGGAATATCACGATTGGAAAATGTGGATAAGAGAGGGATTGACAGGCTTTATGAAGAAGGATTGTGCGAAGTAGAAGATCTGAATATTGAAAATCCCAAGCCAAATCAATATTTCATTTTGCAAACAGATGGAGCATCTGCGCTTGGGTATTATAATCCTCGTAACCAGCTTATCGAAAGAGTGGATAAACATACTGTTTCGAAAATAAATCCCCGTAACGCCGAACAGGTTTTTGCTTTACATGCTGTTACCAATCCGAATATAAGACTTGTTACTTTACAAGGGATTGCCGGAACGGGTAAAACACTACTTGCCCTTGCCGGAGCATGGAGCCAACGAAGAAACTACAAACAGTTGTTTCTTGCCCGGCCAATAGTGCCTCTTAGTAATAAGGATATAGGTTTTTTACCGGGAGATGCTAAACTTAAGATCGAACCTTACATGCAGCCGTTGTACGATAATTTGAGATTTATTCAAAATCAATTCGGCGAGCATGATAAAGAGTTTCAGAATATTACAGCAGCCATGCAAAATGAAAAATTGGTGATACAACCATTAGCATACATTAGAGGCAGAAGTATCTCCAATGTCTTTTTTATTGTAGATGAAGCTCAAAATCTTACCCCACATGAGGTGAAAACAATAATAACCCGAGCCGGCGAGGGGACTAAGATCATCTTTACAGGTGATATTTATCAAATTGACACTCCATACCTCGACTCGCAAAGTAACGGATTGTCTTATCTTATTGATAGGGTAAAGCATCATAACTTATATGCACATGTTCGCCTCGAAAAAGGAGAACGTTCCGATCTGGCAAATCTGGCTAATGAGATGCTGTAGATTTTTGTGCCACAATAAAGCCGTTTCATTAATGAACTTTTTATAACCCTTTGAAAACGACATTTAAAACCACATCGCCAACCATTTTTAAAGTGTTGGTGTCAATATGATCCATGTTGTCGTTTATTGTATGCCAGTGTTCGAAAAATGAACCGTTGGAGGATGATTGATCTAAATGAATAATATTTATTGTTGGGATACGTGCAATTCGATTTATAAAATAATGATCAGCGGTAATATAACCGCCATTGTCGAATACAAAGCGATCGCCGTATCCAAGCCTGCCGGCAATTTCCCAAACTTTTTTACCAATGTCGGGAGCATAATACATTGAAAACCCTTCTAATGGGAACTGTGCATCAGGAGCTCCTACCATGTCAAGTAAAATTCCAAAATTGGCCGAATAGTGTGTTGTGTGAGGATTCCTTGACCAAAACTGAGAACCTAATCCCCAGAAGTCAGTAGATTCATACGCTTGCCTATCCTGTGGCGGCCCATAATCTTCAATGTCAAAAAGGACTATGTCAACTCCAGCGGATGGACTGTTTAAGCTCAGTTGTCTGGCCACTTCCATCAATACGCCAGTGCCACTTGCACCGTCATTGGCACCATCAATAGGTTTTTGATGATTGGCCGGATCAGGGTCATGATCTGCATAAGGCCTCGAATCCCAATGAGCGCAAAGCAAGTACCTTGGTTGTTTGTTGGGATTAAAAACGGCGATAATATTTTTTCCATTCAATATTTGATTGTTGTAAGCCCTTGCTTTAAATTCCTGCAAGCTGACATGCGAACAAAATCTTTGTAAATTTTCTTTTATCCACTCAGCACAATTGCTATGGGCTTCGCTCTCCGGAACCCTGGGGCCAAAAGAAATTTGTTTTTCAATAAAAAAATAGGCTGAGTCAGCATTAAACTCCGGTACTTGAATAGAAACGTTAGTGGGAGTGGGATCAGAAGATTTTTTTGTTTTTTTGCCAGCTTTGTTGTTGTTACAAGATAGCATAAGTAAAAGCAAAAGTAAAATGGAGAGTAAGCGAATGTTTTTTAACTTCATTGTCTTTAAAATTAATAAAAAAGCCACTGATTAACCTAACGATAATTTCATTCCAAATTTTCCGGAGAAAAGGAAGTCGTTCTGATTTTTTCGTGTACGTTCTTTCAGTTCAAGTTCTTTAAGATTAGGGTGTAATTCGTTATAGTCGCCAATGTAACCTATTGTGAATACACTAATTGGCACCTGATCATCAGGTATTTCAAAATCATTTATCAATACTTCGGCATCGAAACCGCCTATCTGATGTACAAATAGTCCTTCGTGCATAGCCTGTATTGATAGATGAGCAACAGCCTGCCCCACATCATAGGAATACCAACGGTTCTGTTTGCCAGATTTTTTAGAAATTTTTTGCCCGATCGAAACAACCAATATAGGTGCAAATTTTACCCATAATTGATTGAATTCAACAAGTGAGCTGAAAATTTTTTGATACGTTTCATCATTGTCAATACCAACGATAAAAGACCAAGGTTGATCATTATTGGCAGAAGGCGCCCACCGTGCAGCCTCAAAGATACGTTGAAGCTGGTGAGTATCAACAGGCTTCAAGCTAA
>JAAYWF010000211.1 GCA_012516825.1 Lentimicrobium sp.
TACTCATTTACTCGAAAACGGCGCCGATATACGTTATATTCAACAACTTCTGGGGCATCATTCCATAAAAACCACTGAAATTTACACCCACATCATCAATGTTTTCATATCCAAAATGCAAAGCCCCTTGGATATGCTCTAAAACAAAACTATCTGTTCAAAAATCTAAAAAGTGTCGGGATTTTTCGTCTCTTTAAAAAAACTCTATAAACACCATTAAACTTCAAATCAACAGCATTTTCAGGCTACCTGTAATTTTCCAAAATTGTTCTTTTCGAGTCTTTCCAACACATAGCTTTTAGTGATTTTAAGCTCTTTAGTTAAACTATCAGAAGGGAGATTAAACATATCCTCATTAAGTATAGTCTCCATAATTGTTCTCAATCCTCTTGCTCCTAATTTAAACTCAATGGCCTTTTCAACAATTGTCGTCAATGCTCCATCGGTGAACGACAATTCTATGTTATCCATTTCGAAAAGCCTTTTAAACTGTTTCACCAATGCATTTTTCGGCTCAACAAGTATTCGTTTTAAAGCCTCTTTATCAAGTGGGTTAAGAAATGTAACAACAGGCAGTCGTCCGACAATTTCGGGGATCATCCCATATTTTCGCAGATCAGGGCTGGAAACATATTTCATCATATTGGTTTTATCAACTAGCTCTTTTTCTTTTTTAGTACTGTATCCAATCACGTTCGTTCGCAACCTTGATGCAATAATTTTTTCTATTCCATCGAATGCGCCTCCGGCGATAAAAAGAATATTTTCGGTATTTACCTTAATCATATCCTGCTCGGGATGTTTTCGACCACCATGCGGAGGGACATTCACTATTGAGCCTTCCAACAGCTTTAGCAGAGCCTGCTGCACTCCTTCACCCGACACATCGCGGGTAATGGATGGATTGTCGCTTTTGCGGGCAATTTTGTCAATCTCGTCAATAAATACGATACCTCTTTCGGCATCCTTCACGTTATAGTCGGCTGCTTGCAACAAACGCAATATTACGCTCTCCACATCCTCCCCTACGTATCCGGCTTCGGTAAGCACAGTGGCGTCGGCAATAGCAAAAGGCACTTTTAGCATCTTTGATATCGTTCGTGCCATAAGAGTCTTACCTGTTCCGGTTTCCCCAACGATGATAATGTTTGACTTTTCAATTTCCACATCATCATCGGCACCTTTTTTATAATTCTTTTGCGAAATACGCTTGAAATGATTGTAAACAGCCACAGAAAGCACCTTCTTAGCCTCTTCCTGCCCAATCACATACTGATCGAGATAATGCTTTATCTCATTTGGTTTTTGTAACTTAAAATCAGTTGCTATCTTCGATTTAGCGATAGCGCCCTCTTCCTTTAAAATATAGTTAGCCTGTAAGGTACATTCGTTACATATGTATGCATTTAGCCCTGCGATCAGAAGTTTGACTTCATTACGGCCTCTTCCACAAAACGAACATTTATCCTGCTGTTTCGACATAATGGATCGGATTAAGACTTTTTGGCCGAATATAATACTTCGTCAATCATACCGTAAGCTTTTGCCTCCTCAGAAGTCATCCAGAAATCACGGTCTGCATCTTTCCAAATGGTATCATAATCCTTTTTGGAATGTTTGGCAATAATTTCGTAAAGCTCCTTTTTTAACTTTTGAATTTCGCGTGCAGTAATCTCGATGTCAGATGCCTGTCCTTCGGCGCCACCCATAGGTTGATGAATGAGTATCCGCGAATGCTGGAGCGCAGTACGTTTCCCCTCTTTACCTGCACAAAGTAAAACAGCGCCCATTGATGCAGCCATTCCAGTGCAAATGGTAGCTACATCCGAACCGATGTATTGCATCGTGTCGTAAATACCAAGACCTGCATATACCGAACCGCCTGGCGAATTAATATAAATCTGAATGTCTTTTGACGAGTCAACTGATTCGAGAAACAAAAGCTGAGCTTGAATAATGTTAGCAACATCATCATAAATAGGAACTCCAAGGAAGATAATCCTGTCCATCATAAGCCTTGAAAAAACATCCATTTGAGCCACATTAAGCTGTCGTTCTTCGATAATGGTAGGGGAAATATATCCACTCACCAGACTTTGATATCTATGCATGGTTAAACTGCTGATACCGCGATGCCTGAGGGCATATTTACTGAAATCATTGTGAGAAAACATAGTAATTTATTAAATTTTAGTAGTTATAATATTGGTTTTTAATAATGAAATAAAGGTACACAAAAAAAAATGATTGAAACTAAGACGCTAATTATTCCTGATCATTTTCAGATTCAGGTTCAGAATGCTCGTGATCGTGATGCTCTTCGTCATCGTGATGGGAAGCAGAATCATTTTCACTCAAAGTATCTCTTTTTCTTTCTTTCATAATGTTATTAAACTCATCAAAGGTAACTCCAATCTCTTTGATAGTGCATTTATTTCTGATCAGATCAAGAACTTTTTCCTGATGAAGTTGCTGAAAACGATTTTCAATCTCATTATTGTTTTTCTTGTTTCTCATCCACTCGTCAATAAAAGATTCCACTTCCTTATCAGCTTCTTCATCGCCATAATTAGAGTAAACTTTTAAGACCTTTTTAAATTGCTGTTTAAAACTCTCTTTTACCTCATCGTAATTAACTTCAATTTGCGGATAATTCTCTTTTAGCTTATTAAATATGATTTCTGTTTGGAGTTTATTTTTTACATTCACAAGCTCTTTATCTATTTCTTCCATGCTAGGTTTATTCTCGTTAATAGAGTGTAGCCATTTTCTCAAGAAATCGTCAGGGAGGTTAATTTTTGTATTATCGAACATCCATTGAATAAAATCGTTATACAAAACAAATTGTCCATCATTGGAAAAGTATTCCTGCATTTGTTTTTCTACCTCTTGTTTAGCCGAATCCACATCGCTCACCCCTTTTTCATGAAATGCTTTATCAAAAAATTCCTGATTCAACTCTGCCAACTCTCTACGTTGGATTTTTATAATTTTTAGTTCAAAAGAGTCCGGCTTATCTTCTAACTTACTTTTATCTACTGCCATTTTGTCGGCCGCGCTTTTCAAATCTCCAAAAAGTTCAATTGGATTAACGGTCAAAACATCTTCTGCCTTTTTCCCGGTAAGGCGCTCAGTGGCATAAGCTGCTGAGTACTGATTTATTAGAACATTACAAGTTGAGAATATCCCATCCTCAACAACCACTCCTTCATCATTCAATTCCCTTAATTCAATATCAACCTTTGTATCCGATTCCACCATCTCCACCTCTACCTCTTTTCCATACATCACTCGTAAGTGTTCCAACTGTTTATTAACCTGTTCATCAGTAGGTTTTATCTGAAAAAAATCAAGTTCAATACTAGCGTTGAGCTCAATATTTATCTCAGGAATATTGCAGATATCGAAATAAAAGTCAAAATCTTTTTGTCTTTCAAAATCAATTTTTCCTTTTTCGCTATTAGGGATCGGTTCACCAAGGATATTGAGTTTTTCCTCTTTGATGTATTCGGTAAGTTTTTCATTTAAGAGTTTATTAATACTATCTGCCCTAATGGCTGTGCCATATTTCTTTTCTATCATCCCCACCGGCACTTTTCCTGGCCTAAAGCCAGGTATAACCGACTGACGTGCATATTTTTTTAACTCTTGTTGATAATCAGCATTATAATCTGATTCTTTCACTTCTACTTTCAATGTAGCTGTCAGTTCACCTGTTTGCTCTTTTGTGATATTCATTATAGTTATTATGATTTTTACAAATTGGCAGCAAAATTACTATTAATTGGTCAAATTCTTGTATCTTTGCAGCGCTGTTTTGCTAAAAGCATAAAACGTTCGTTTACATTATGGGGATGACTGGTTTTGACAGCAAGGGAGTGTTATTTGTAAGCATGTCGGGCAATGAGCATGCAGCCCGTTAACAACTTGTCTCAAGCCATAACAGGCAACAATTTTAACTACGCTCTCGCAGCATAATCGAAGTTTAGTAGATCATGCCCAATCCTGCCACAAGGTGGTAGGACGAGACATCCTGCAGGCGGATTGCCTTGTTCCTGCCTGAGATCAGGGTGAAGCAATACAAGGATAGTCAGCATCAGGCTTCGGGAGGCCGATGAAAAAAAAGAAGCTAAGGCAACAGTAGGCTGTTCTTCGCCGGTTGTTGCACGAAAACCAACGAAGAAATAAACATGTAGAAAGCTTTAATGCTGCTTGTTTGGACCCGGGTTCGACTCCCGGCATCTCCACAATATTACACCTCACATAAACCGGTAAATACAATAAATAAAACAGATGGAAATAGCAACCGGTAAACCCCAATTAATCAATAAATACCCGTTATTTTTGCCTTTTTGATTAATTTCAGATACTCGATCTGAACAACTTTTTTTTTGGCGCCTCTCCTAAATTTACTAAGCGGTTTTTTTTAAAAAAGAAAAAAACCATTAAAATAAAACTCCGGAAACACAACTTTTTCTAATTTCGCAAACAGAACTTAAAAAAGTTGTAATCATGCGTACAAAAATCTCATTAGCGCTTTTGTCGTTGTTATGTTTAACCGTTATTGCAAAAGCCCAATTCGAGGATTATTTCCATGACCGGACACTGCGATTCGATTATTTTCATGCAGGTAATGCCGATATGGAATATTACTACTTTGACGAATTGCTCGACGAGCCATTCTGGGGCGGATCAAAAGTAAATTTAATTGACACCTTACGATATGGTCAATACTTTTTTGAAGTAACCGACCTTCTATCGGATCAAATTATTTACTCACGAGGTTACTGCACCCTGTTTGGAGAATGGCAGACTACTGATGAAGCAAAACAAACTTACAAATCGTTTACGGAAACTGTAGTATTACCTTTTCCCAAAAATAATGTCAGGGTTGATTTTTACAGCCGTAATAGAAAGGGGATTTTCGAAAAGAAATTCGAATATATCGTAGATGTTAACGACTACTTTATCAAGAAAGAGCGTCGCATGGAATATCCGGTTTATGATGTACACCTATCCGGGCTACCTGAGCATAAGGTTGATCTGGTATTACTCCCCGAAGGTTATTCTTCGAGCGAAATGGAACTTTTTATGAATGATTGTAAAACCTTTGCCGACCACTTATTCTCATTTGAGCCATATACCTCCAACAAGGACAAGTTTAACATTCGGGCAGTATTAGCTGCCTCTCCAGAATCAGGATGCGATATTCCGGCTGAAGATATATGGGTAAAGACGCTTCTCGATGTTGGCTTTTATACTTTTAATAGCGAGAGATATTGTATGACGACAAACAACAAAGCTGTAAGGGATATGGCAGCTAACACTCCCTACGACCAGATTTACATATTGGCAAACCACAAAAAATATGGTGGTGGCGCTATTTACAATTATTACTCCTTATCGGTAAATAGCAACAGAGCAGCAGCTAAAATTTTCATCCATGAATTTGGTCATGGCTTCGCCGGATTAGGTGATGAATATTATGATAGCGAAGTAGCTTACAGCGACTTTTACCCTCTCGACGTCGAACCATGGGAGTCTAACCTGACTACATTAGTGGATTTCGACAAAAAATGGAAAAATTTACTGGATCCTGAAACACCAATACCTACACCTAATAACGACGAATTTAGTAATGTGTTAGGGGTATTCGAAGGCGGCGGCTATGCTGCAAAGGGAATTTACAGGCCAGCAGTAGATTGCCTGATGCACACCTTTAAAGGCAACACTTTTTGTCAGGCATGCTCAAACGCTATTAAACAAATGATAGATTTCTATAGTGAATAATCATAAAATAAACCTTACAAATTGATTTTTATGCAAGGTAAATGATTATTTTTGCGACCTGTTAACTAAATTAATAATCATTAATTTAAAAAAAGTCAATGATAATGCGACATTTGAGCGAAATAATTGAAATAGCTAAACAGAAAAGAACAAGAAAATTGGCATTGGCTGCTGCTGGTGATGAAGATGCATTGCTCGCCGTAAAAAATGCTGTTGAAAACGATCTGATTGAGCCTGTTTTAGTTGGCAATATGTTAAATATCAATATTATAGCTAAAAATATTGATTTCGATATCAGTAAATATGAAACCCATCATGAAGAGGATAAATTCAAAGCCTCACAAAAAGCTGTTGAGCTGATCAGGGAGGGTAAAGCTGAAATTCTTATGAAGGGAGCTGTTGATACCGGCACATTGATGAAAGCAGTTCTTGACAAAGAAAAGGGATTGCGCAAAGGAGATACGTTAAGCCATGTTGCAATTTTTGAATCACAATACTATCATAAGTTATTGGGAGTTACCGATGCGGCCATGAACATTAACCCCGAATTTGAAACCAAGATAGCAATAATTAAGAACGCTATTGAACTGTTTCATAAATTAGGAGTACAAACGCCAAAAGTTGCAATAGTTGGGCCAGTGGAGACAGTGAATCCTAAGATAGAGTCCACCATACATGCTGCCACAATTTCGATGATGAACTATCGGAAACAAATTACCGGCTGCATTATTGACGGCCCGCTTGCCATTGACAATGCCACTTCGAAAAAATCAGCAGAGCTTAAAAATATAACCAGCGATGTAGCCGGAGATGCAGATATTTTAATGGCTCCAAACATTGATAGCGCTAATATCTTATACAAAACCCTCAATTTTCTTGGCGGTGCAGTAACCGGCGCAGTAATTATGGGAGCTAAAGTACCTATAGTACTTACTTCACGCAGCGATAGCGACAAGAGTAAATTTTATTCTATCGCATTAGCTGCAAGCATTGGCTAAAAAGGTTTAATTGAATTTAAAAAGTATTTGACATATTTTATTTCTGACGAAAGCATAACTATTAGAAGCATTTAACCA
>JAAYWF010000212.1 GCA_012516825.1 Lentimicrobium sp.
CATCGTGATCACTTTTCCGACTGGTTAGATGAACATGGTCAAAGGGTAGAGTTTTTATTTCATATAGGAGCACGTACTAATACTGCCGAGTTTGATGTAACTGTTTTCAACAAGCTCAATTTAGGATATTCTAAAATGATTTGGGAGAAGTGCGTACATCACAAAATCCCCCTTATTTATGCTTCCTCAGCTGCCACTTACGGAATGGGTGAACTTGGTTATGACGATCGTCACGAGATCATCCCTAATCTCAAACCACTGAATCCTTATGGCGAATCAAAAAATGAATTCGACAAATGGGTTTTGATGCAAAAGAGCGTGCCGCCATTTTGGGCAGGATTTAAGTTTTTTAATGTTTATGGTCCTAACGAATATCATAAAAACAGAATGGCATCTGTTATTTTTCATACTTACAACCAAATCCTGAAAAATGGCAAAATGCTTCTTTTTAAATCGCACCACCCTGATTTTGAGAACGGAAAACAAATGCGCGACTTCGTTTATGTAAAAGATCTGGTTAACATTTTGATTTGGTTTATGCAAAACAAACCCACTTCAGGAATTTATAATCTTGGTACAGGCAAAGCGAGAACATTCCTTGATTTAGTTAATGCCGTGTTTGATGCAGTAAATATTGAACCGAAAATTGAATTCATTGATACACCTTTGGATATTAGGGATAAATATCAGTATTTCACACAAGCTAATATGGTTAAAACTATAGGAACAGGTTACAAAAAGCAGTTTTTCTCTTTGGAAGAGGGAGTAAACGACTACGTAAAAAATTATCTTATTGATCAAAGGTTTTTTTAAACTGCGATAGAATATTTTTAATTTACATAATAGAAATTGTACTATTACAGACACATAAACGTTATAGAATCAATAATTTAGCCTAAAAAGATTTTCTATTAATTAATTCTGGATCAATTTTTATGATGTGTAATTAATTTTTTCCGAAATCATTTGTACATTTGTCGGGATTATACTTTATTAGTAAGGGACATTCAAGCAAAAGAAAAACTATGAAACACTTAACTTCTTCTTTTCTGTTTCTTTTATTTCTTTTAATACTTTTTAAATATCCCATTCATGCTCAGATCCTCACCGACAGCAATCTTCCGATCGTTGTAATAAATACCGATCTTGACCCAAACACCGGCCAGCCGCAAATTATCCCCGATGAGCCCAAAATACCGGCTACCATGAAGATCATTTATCACCCCGACGGATCGCGAAACTACCTGAGCGACATTAACAATCCGGAATTCCTTAACTACGACGGGCGGATCGGAATTGAAATTCGAGGAACCACATCACAAGCGCCTGATAAAAAACCTTATGCCTTACACACATTGAAAGATGACGACTCAACGAAATATAATGTAGAAATACTCGGCCTTCCTAAAGAAAACGACTGGATACTCAATTCATTTGCTTTCGACCCATCCCTCCTAAGAGATGTCCTATCCTACAACCTATCACGTAAAATGGGCAATTGGGCTTCTAATTGTGTTTATTGCGAATTAATGGTAAACGATGACTATAAAGGACTTTACATTTTTTCGGAAAAGATTAAAATAGACAAAAACCGAGTGAATTTAGTTAAGCTTACCACGACTGACAATGAGCCACCGGAAGTTACAGGTGGTTACATTTCCAAAGCCGACAAGCAAACGGGAGGAGACCCTATAGCATGGGAAATGTCATCTTACACAGGGCCGTATAATATGGTTTATTATATTCACGATCAGCCAAAACCAGATATCATTACTAATGATCAGCACATTTACATACGGAACTATTTTTTTGCATTTCAAGAAGCAATGGACAACGGGAACAATTCACTCATAAATGGTTACCCTTCAATGATAGATGTTCCTTCATTTATTGACTTTATGATCAGCAATGAATTAGCATCCAATGTAGATGCCTATCTGTTTAGTACTTTTTTTCATAAAGACAGAAGCGGCAAATTACGCGCAGGCCCTATATGGGACTTTAACCTTACATACGGCAATGACCTGATTGCGTGGGGATTGGATAGAAGCAAAACTGACGTTTGGCAGTTCGACTATTGTAACCGTGGTTCGAAATTCTGGCAAGACCTGTTCGATGATTCGACTTTTAATTGCTATCTTACAAAACGGTGGCACGAGCTTACTGCTCCAGGATGCCCGTTAAATTATCTAATGATTAAAACCCAAATTATTGAGATAGTAGAATTAATCGCAGAAGCCGTGTTAAGAGAAAATTTGAGATGGGGTAACATAGGTAATTATGCTCAAAACATTAACGACCTAAGAATCTGGTTACAAGAAAGAATTGCATGGTTAAATGAAAACCTTACCAATTATCAAAATTGTGCTGACCCCGAAATTCCAGCGCTCGTAATAAATAAAATCCATTATCACCCAAAATCTGAATCAGGTTTCGATGAAGACGACCTGGAGTTTATCGAAATTATTAATTACAGCAACGAGACTGTTGATCTCACTGGTATTTACCTTAGGGAACTTGGTATCAGTTATAATTTTCCCAACAATTCTTATGTAAATGCTTATGAATATATTCGTCTGGCAAGCAATGCCGACATTTTTGAACAATTCCACGGCTTCCCTCCATTTGGGCAATATACACGTAACCTTTCCAACAAAACACAGAAACTTTTATTATGCGATGCCTTTGGAAATGTAATTGACGAGGTGCAATATTCTGATTCATCCCCCTGGCCTGAGGAAGCTGATGGCCATGGCCCATACCTCAGCCTCATAAATCCTGAACTTGACAATAGCCTCGCCGAAAGCTGGACTACTTCATCCGATCCTCTTCTCGGTTTATCAAAATTGACTTACAATCCAAACGTTTCGCTTTTCCCTAATCCAACATCTGATTTTTGCATAGTGGAAAGTGATCAAATAATAACAAATATCAAACTTGTAAATGTTTCCGGTAGAACTATAGAAGAAATACGAAATGTTAATTCTACCTTTATCACACTCCAAGTTTCAGACATTGACCCGGGTTTTTATATTCTAAATACGGAATTTGCCCACGGTCTCAGAAGTAGCTCCAAACTTATAGTTTACAAAAACAGATAAAAATCCAGCCGTTTAGTAATATCTGTAGCTTTTTACCTCTCCGATATGTTTTGCAAGGCGAACCACCTGGCAAGAATAACCATACTCATTGTCGTACCAGAGGTACACTATCACAGTTTTACCGTCTTCCGAAACTTTGGTTGCAGGTGCATCGAAAATGCAGGCGCATGAATCGCCAATACCATCGGAAGATACAAATTCCGTTGATGTACTATATCTTATCTGCTCGATCAACTCCCCTTTCAAAGCTGCTTTTAGAAAAAAATTATTGACCTCTTCAACTGTTGTCTTCTTTTCAGTATCTATTGTCAGGATTGCTAATGACACATTGGGGGTAGGCACTCTTACAGCATTTGAAGTTATCTTTCCTTTGAGGCTTGGTATTGCTTTTGCTGCTGCCGAACCTGCTCCGGTCTCAGTAATAACCATATTTAAAGGCGCTGACCTTCCACGACGTGATTTTTTATGGAAATTGTCCAACAGGTTCTGATCGTTAGTATAGGCGTGTATCGTCTCAAGATGGCCTTTTACAATCCCCAGCTCATCAGTCAAAACCTTAAGCCCTGGCACAATTGCATTAGTTGTACATGAAGCAGCAGAATAAATAGTTTCCTCTTTTACATTTAGTGAATTCTGATTTACTCCATACACAACATTCGGGATATCGCCTTTGCCGGGAGCAGTTAGCAATACTTTGGCTATACCTTTGGCCTTCAAATGACGACCTAATGATTCCCTATCGCGAAATATTCCAGTATTATCTATCAACAAAGCATCCTTGATACCGTAAGCTGTATAATCCACATCCTCAGGATTACTGGCTGCAATCATATGTATAACATGACCATTTATATACAGACACTTATTATCAAGGTCTTCTTTAGCTACACCACGAAAAGCTCCATGAACTGAATCATTTCTGAAAAGTGAAATACGTTTTTTAATCTCTTCCGGTGTATTGCCACGGGTAACTATGGCTCTTAAGCGCAATTGTGATCCGTTACCGGCAATCTGTATCAGCTCGCGTGCCAGCAACCTGCCTATTCGCCCGAAACCGTACAGAACAACATCCTGAGTCTTCGTACTACGCGGAACTACTCCAACAAATGCCTTCAATTTGTCTAAAACAAATTCATTAACATCCTTATATTTGCCCTTATCATCGGTCCATTCCGAATTCAAACGACCGATATCTATTCGTGCCGGTGCAATATTATTCGCCAAAATTGCCTTGGCAATAATTAATGAATCCTGAATACGAACAGGCTTGTTTAAAATAGCTTCAGCTCTGAGGTGCTTGTTCAAGATTTTACCAGGCCCACGATCAATTAGTTGACTTCTAAGGCATATCAACTCTATTGACTTCTCAAACCACAATTTACCTAAAACATTGATGAACTCAATTGCCGCTTTTTCGTCATCAATCCATGTCTTTAACGACTGATCAAATGTATTCATAGTTTCTCATTTAAATTATTAAATTA
>JAAYWF010000003.1 GCA_012516825.1 Lentimicrobium sp.
CGACTCTGTTGAAAAAGCTTTGTTAGAGCTTGGAGAGGACGAATTTAATGAATATGAAATCAGACTGATGCGCATAAAGTTTATGTCTGATGTAGGGAACTGATGATTTTAATATTTGATCAAAACATGGCGTTCAACTTATTGAATGCTGTGTTTTTGTTCAAGGCAAATCCAAAAGCATGACCAACAAGCTTTTTGTTTTCTTTTTAACTCTTGCTTTAGTGGCAGGATGTGGCCCTGTTGAAGAGAATAAATCAAAAAAAATACCTCAAAATATTCTTAATCTAGATAAGATGGCGGAGCTTATCGCCGATCTTCAAATTGCCGAGAGCGTCCTCAATGAGCTGCAGCGTAACGGAGAGTATGACAAAAGTAAAGCCGCAACACTGATGAGCAGCATATTTGAAACTCACGGTATAACACAACAAGCATTTGATGAGAGCCGGCTGTTTTATGAGAATAACCCTCATCTCTATGAATTGGTTTACGAAAAAGTGATCACACTCCTAACAGAAAAACAGACGGAATTGACGGTGAAGGCACAGAAAGATTCCGTTTTAAGAAAAATGCCGCTGCCACAATAAGCTATTCCTTTTTTGGGATCAGCTTAAATCGCCAAAAATTGTGGCTTCGAAGATATAAATTTCGGCCTCCCTCCATCCGTCCCATCCGATTTTAGCTTTGTCTCTGGCACAATGACCAAGAAACTCTTCCACTGTCCAGTGGTAATTATCAGCAACCTGCGGAAGGAAAACTCCGTTGTTAGTTCCTTTTTTTATAAAAATCCCATGCTTGCCCAATTGAATCTCTTTTGAAGATTTAATTTTTTGCAAAGGAGTTAACACCGAAATTTCGACAGATAGTAAATCAAGCTCTTCGGCTGTTATTTCATCAAAACGACTATCTTCAGTGGCTGCTGATACCGCCAATTGTTTCACTGCCTGCCACAATGGTTCTGTATTGTTAAACCTTCCCAAACAGCCCCGCAACTGACCGTTGACATAAACGGAAACAAAAACTCCATTTTGTGCATTTAATGCTTCGGATTTAAAATCGGGTGTTGTCCCCTCAGTTGCTACACCTAAGATAGCCTCCTTGATTGAATTTTTCGCCATTGAAATAAGCATCTCCTTCTCTTGCTCGGTAAAAGTTGCAGGCTTAGACTTTTGATAAAAAGCTATTGCCCAATAGCCAACAACACCTTTTTTGTCGCCATACAAAGCATCACCCGAATTTTTATATTCTATCGGGATAATTTCAATGTTTTTGTCTTTGCTGCTGATATTGAGTAAAACAAGCATTGAACTCCAGCCGCACATTGCAGTTGCCAGGCCATGTATTGCTGATTGTTCAACTTTTTTTATTGCAGAAAGAAACGTTTTCGGAGAGTTTGTGGAAATGGCCTCGGCAATTATCTGATCGGCACGTTTTGCATCATCATACTTTGGATAATGAGAAAAATCGCTACTGATAACAAAAAGATTATCAGGGTTAAAAAAAGGTTCTAAAGCGCTAGATATCTGTTCTAATACATGAAGACTTTGAGTGGAGATAATTATTGGAACTATTTTGAATTTCTTTTGTAAATGATATTGAAGAAAAGGCAATTGTACTTCAAGACTGTGCTCTTTGAGGTCGGCGGCAGGGTTATAAGTAAAGCGCTCATGCTCAGAAATCAGTTTATTAGCCAGATCAATATCTACCTCTACTTTACCAAGCGGCGTCAGGTAGTCGCCCTGATTATATACCGATGCGCCGTCGAAAGAAACCCGGTGGCTTGATCCAATCAAGAAAA
>JAAYWF010000213.1 GCA_012516825.1 Lentimicrobium sp.
ACATGAATAAGGTATAGGCCTCCGGCGATCGGGATTCCGGCAAAATTTTTCAAATCCCAGTCAATAGAAGTCTGCGCATCGGTATCTTCGCCTTTTATTGAAGAGCTTGGGTTTGCCACCCCGGTTTTATCCACGTTATATTGCCTGATCAAAGTTCCATTAATACTATAAATAGTAACTACACAACGTGGAGGCAAGTTAATGATTTTTACCCTTGTATCGAGTTGATTTCGTTCATAACCAGGTCCATCAGCATAAGCATAATATGGATTTGGCACCACATTGATACGATCTAAATGTTTTTCATTTTGTTTTGCATCAAAAGGTATTGCCTCCATTCCCGTTGCATCAAACTCATACATTGGATTAAAATCATTGATATTCATTGGATTATCGCTTGGCAGTATGTTTGACATGAAACGTTCGTAAGGTTTGGCAACTCTAATACTAATGGTAGCGTCATTTCCTTCAGGTAGCCAAGGCTGCCCAGGAACCTTTAGCGGAATATTTATCCACAATGAGCTCTGATATATAGCAGGTAACACTACATTAGCTGGCAATGAGTCGGGGCTGATTCTGAAAACATGCATAAGCTTATTTCCAGCATCATAGGCCGGGAAAGTGAAATTAAACTGAATAACACCTGATTTTATTGTTATTTGTCTATTACCCATGATATATAGATAGTGCATACCTCCAAAAACAGGAGCAAAATTGGTTGGATTTACTAATGTAGATGATGGATTCCACTTCATATCCCGACCGTTATCTCCGGCTAACCAGGAGTTCTCCCCGAACATTACATTAAGTCGTTCACCGGTTTCAACATTTATTACGTAACCAGGGAACCAACCCATTCCTTTTGCAGAAATATAGTTCGGATCTTCCGGATTAGAGCTAGGCGACGCATTAGGATCGGCATAATTTCCATCTTTATCTACCGATGGTGATTTTCGCAAAGTGTATTGGGCTGCATTTCCTTCAGCAAGCATTGGGTCGGGGCACAGTTCGACAACCGGGCACCGTGTCCATTTCGATTTATCACTAGTAAGCACAACATGCATACTTGCAGTAGGCATAAGTGTGTGTGTTGAAAGCTTCGTTCCCGTAGGCAAAGGTCCATGCCCGTAGTCCAAATTCCCGCGTTGGGCAACCATTGGAAATGGAGCCCACGTTCCACCTGATATTTCACCACCAAAAAAGTCAACAGACATTGGAATAACCTTTCCATAATTCTGATTTGCATCTAACGGTTTCATTGCACTCATGTTCCAGTCGTTGTATGGGCTGTTTCCATCCACATAAACACCCGAACGGATCCAGTTTAATGGTGATGTGGGAACATCCTGATCAGGTACGCCGGAATACCATATCTGTGAGCTATCACTATATACTACAGAAGAGCTGATAAATCCGTTATTTGAAGCTTTTTCACTACCGGGATATGGAATTTGTTCAACATTAATAGATATTCCCAATTCAGGGATTAGCTGCTCATTACGAACTTCTATGGTAGTATCTGACACCCATGAATTATTGTTCGAGTCAGTCAATTTCCAATTGGCTCTGGCAATTCCGGCTTCATCCCATATTGTATCCCCAACATTATTAATTGTAAATGTATTTTCAACATTAAAAAGCTCTACCCTATATTTCCCGGCTTTAACATTCATTGGATCAACTACCTTAACTTTTAATGGGCCTCTTCCTTTTTCATATTTAGGCATATATGCTATGGGGTAATCTTCATCACCAAAAATAGTTTTAGGAATAAGATTTTGTTCTAACGTTGCGAGCCCGTAAGGTGGATTGACTACTGATTGATAAGCTATTGGGGGTTTGGATAAAATCTCATCTATTGTACTTTTTGAAAGGTTAACACCTACTCCTGCATTTCCCTGTCCTTGTAATCGCGTAATTTCAAATCCTTCGCCGTAGTCTGAATTAAGAACCATACCTCCTACGGTTTTATGAGGAATTGCAGTGTAAGTTTTTATATTTTTTCGGCCGGCAAGATAGGGCTTTTTCTGTCCGTAAAGCCCGTTTAATACGCCAGGTTCTTCACTGTATGGTGCATATTCATTAAAAGCATATGCTATGGCCAAAAAATAGTATTGTTTGTTGTTGACCATTTTTGGGTCTTTCTCGGCAAAGGCGTCATGGGACAAAACAAAAGAGTGCTCAATTCCTTCATCGCGTCCAACAACTTCTACAACAGGTACACTAAAACCAACAGATTGGTCGAAATAGATATTTACCAATTTTGATATTCCATTTTTCACATCAAATTGAGCAACTAACCTAGCCAAATCAGGATCTTTAAGGCTTTCAACGCTCACTTCAGGATAACGTAATTGATAAATCTGGTATCCTTCAAAGGCATATGTACGTAAGGAATCCTGTACATGTTGTGGTAGTGGTATTGAATCTTCTATTAATTGAATATTTGGGTCAATCTCATTATATGCTTCTCTGTAATTATTTGATCCTTTTCGATTCGATATAAACACAACTAACTTCCTATCTAATTCAAGGAAAGTAAGATCAGGAGCATTTGGACCGTCCAAAACTTTAAAACAGTTATCAAACAGTGCCTGACATTTATCATCCACCACCCGTAATAATTCTACTGATGCCCAGGCTCCACCGGTTGTAGCGCGGGCCCATGGGATACCAACCGTAATATAGTTCACAGCGCCGGGTTCAAGAGTAAAAGGCCCAGCAGATTGCATGAAGCGGCGGTCGCCAGGTTGATTATTTTGCGTCTCTTCAGTCCAGTATTTTCCATCCTGATTATAGCCATCATTTGGAGGTATTCCTCCAGTGCCCCAGTTACATGGATCAGTATCGCCCGGAAACATGAAATCGCATTCAGGTCCAACAGCCTTAGGATCGCTGACATGTGCGGTACCACCATAAACCATTTTGGTATTATCCTTCCAAATCCCTCTCAAGTAGTTATAATATTCTGGAGCAGTGTGTGGGTCAGTAATAGCAGGGTTCGGATCGGTATTATTATGATAAACAAATCGTCTCATCCCAAAACGCTCGTTATCCACAATGCCATCACCAAAGTTTACTCCATTGATACTAACATCACAAATTTGTATTTTGTCAATAGTATCACCTTGTGCATTTGTTATGAAAGTGTATTTCGGATTATCAATAAAATCGGGATCCATATACGGTCCTTGGAAAAAGTCAACACCAACAGCAGGCGGCTGTTCTCCATAGGCTTCTATTTCGCCGGTACCATCTATTGGGTAACCGTTGTAACAATATCCTAACCCTCTATCTATATCACATCCAACATAATCATCCCATGCATAACCCAATTCAGAATCTACCCATTGGCTAAAATATGTTTGAGTTAGTGAAAAGGTCGAACGATTGATGATCTCATAGCTATAAAAACTCATATTATTAATTTCATCATTTGTTGCAAAAGCAAAAGCCTGCGCCCTAATCTCCATTCCGATAGCTGCGCCTTTGGTTTCGGTATGTATATTTCCTTTATCATTAAATACCCACCAGAGTGTTTGGTCTCCTTTTATAACTTGGTCGGCGAGGATACCGTATTTCCAGTTGTTCGGATCGTTAGGGTAGTAATATTGAGCATCCATAGTAGGTACTTGTGTTCGGCATAATGCATTTTCGATATCGTAGTATGGGTAGTCGCCCTGTGTCGGATCATAGTTGCCATCGCCGTCGTTATCATAAAATGGCGCAAGATAATAACTTTGTCCTTTTGCAACATCACCATGAGCAGGCCAGTTTAATATCTCGTCAGGAATTGAATAATTTGGGAACTCTTCAGCCCTATTTGAGCTATACCACCATGCGAGATAATCATCAATCATCGGTCGTGTCATTCTAAACATACGGTCGTATTCGGAACATGTTTCTTCATCTATTGAAGCATCTACTAGTGAGAGTGGCCCGGGCCAATAGTCAATTCCTACCTGGCGATAACGTTGAGCGGCAAGCTTCAACTGTCCGTTTACGTCAAGTCCTCCAATCCACAGAGCGGCTGAAAACATAGATGTTTTTTGAGTATTACCAGGCACAAAGTAGAGGCCCTTACCACCACCTCCTCCTGTATCTAAGTTCCACCACATATCCCCCCCTGTATGGATACGAGCTCTAACGTTATTTACATCAAGCCAGGCAAAACCGGCGCCCGCTTGGCAACCAGCAGCAGTGGCTTTAAGCTCTTTGGATTTCTCGTCTAAAACATGTTTCTCTGCATAGCTTTGTATGCCAATAAAACCGACAATTACAAAAACTAACAGTAGTCGTAAAATGTTTCTCATTTCTATCTGAATTTTATTATTTTCAATTATCATTTCAGTCTTGATTCGATTAAAAATTGAATATTATTCCAAGTCTTATTTGTCTAGGCACGCTATAGTTACCTGGCGAGTTCATGCGTAAGGCATATAGATCACGATAAGCTTGCGGATCGTTTGCAGTATTGATATTACTTTGCCATTCGGGCGCTGTAAGATAACCATCATCATTAGCGCTGCCTGTAGCGGGATAAGCATAAATAATATTTTTTGTATCCAATAAATTAAGAATTTGCAAATATACATTAAGGTATGTTCTTGCGTTAGGCTTGCCTGTCACATTTATATCTCTGTCAATACGTGCATCCATACGGAATTGCCACGGTAGGCGCGATCCGTTGATTGAGCCGTCAAGCAAATATCCGCCGCCGCCACTATATACACCGATAATATTAGATGAACGGGTAAATGGCGTGCCTGATCCACCACTCACTGTTAGGTTAGCTCCGGTATTTTGGAGCCATTGAATAGTTTTCACCTGATCAGTTCCTTTTACCTGCTTGCTGGTTACCGGACCGTTATAAGATTTACCTTCTCCGAATCGGTAATCAAAACTAATATTGAATGAATGTCTTCTGTCCCAATCGAGTGGAAGTATTTGCCTTAGGTTTGGCAGCCCAGCACTAATAAGTGCAGCAGATGTATTAGGACTCGATCCGGTGCCTTCGGCAAACTGCAGAGTATAGTCAAATCTGGCTCTTACGTTTCCTGTTCGTCTTAGGTCATAGGAAATGGTGAGGCCTTTGACTGTGGAAAAGTCATAATTAATATAACTATCATAATAAGGTGTTATGCCAGTGTATGCTCCATTGAAACGATAATACTGTATCATATCGCGCATTTCACGATAAAAGGCCGAAATCTTCAATGAAGATGTATTGCTTATTTTTTGTTGGAATCCCAACTCATAGTCAATTGTTTTTTGAGGTTTCAAATCAGGGTTGTTAATAAGTCCTCTTTGAGCAATAAAGAAATAATCTGTAGGATCCATCCTTAAAGCAGAGGTTGGACGTTGTGTAAGAATATCATAATGTGCAAAAAACAAAGCTTCATCAGAGATGGGAAATGAAAAAGAGATACGAGGCATAATTTCCACCTGAGGATCATAATCCTTAAAGGCATCAGAGCTAATCTTTTTTTGGTCAGGGTTAACCAAATATGGTATAATACCGTTACCAGCATCAAGGAGGTCGGGATTTAAAATTAAACCACCAGTTGAATTGTACCATACATTACCTTTACGATATCCTGTAATTTCTGTTGGATTATCCTTATTATCTACGTAAACTACAGCATCGCCACTAATGTTTCCAGGATGACTAACATTATGTCCCCCAATTTTATCCACCTCTTTAGCAGTCTTGGCTGTATAAAATAAAAATGGATCTTTCAATACCATTTGGTTAGCGTCAAAACGGTCAATTCTTACACCTATATTAAAGATCAAGTCGTCAAAGGCAAACTTATCCTGAATATACCCCGCCATATAAATAGGTTGGAAAGATCCAATATCACGGGTATTGTAATATTTTACCTGACCGTTAGGTAAAACGATACTTTCTGTTTTATTGAAAAAGTCATCAAATGCAGGGCGTCCTTTTAATTTATTTCCGTAAGGATCATATCCATAAAAGCCTACATAACTATAGCCGTCATTAAACAATTCATCGGGCGAAAACATGTCAATTGTAAAGCCGTCGCCTAAAGATGCATTTTTATGTAAAACGCCGTTTGCATCAAAATAATTGATGGTTTTGCTATTAGGATCATATGAGTCAATATCAATCCAATCTGTTCCTTGAAGATCAAGACCAAGTTTTTTCCTTAGATTAATGTCAAAAATCCTCTGATCGGTAAAACTATATAGGCGATCATAATTAATGGTGTCCTGGAATACTCCATCAACCATCAGAAGATGGGGGCTGCTTTTGTCAAGCTCGTTTATATGTGCATTGGCAATCTGACGCATCATAGTCCAAAGTCCTACAGGCCCATAACCATAGTAAGCATTAGTACGTTGCTCATATTGTAATCCAAATTCAATTGCATGGTTACCAATATCGGCTGAAGCATTAGCTGAAATACCTATTTGCGAATTATCAGAAACGGAATAACCATTATACTGAGTGCCAACACCCTGCCACATAGTATAAACATTATCAGGAGATTGTCCATTTAGCAATCCACCGTAAAGTTGTACCTGATTTGCATTTAACCAATATCCGCTTGAAGGATTTCGCCAATCTCCTTTTTCAGGATAAAATTCATAGTATTGCTCCGTATAGCGTGCAACCACAGGGTTCATATCATAAGGCTGAAAGGTAAAAGCTGTGTCTTGAAAAGCATTCTGAACATAAACATTGGTATAAATATGACCATTAACGGTATCTGTTCCTAATTCGTAGGATCTACGTTTATAAGTCTCGTACTTTCCAAGGTAACCATAGTTAAAAATGTTGTCGCGATGTGATTCATTTTCAACAACCTGATAAAACTTAGAATAGTCTGCCTGAATAGTATAAAAAACGTTTTTAATGGCCGATCCACTTTCCCTATCAGTTGGGAAGCGTTGAGTCAATCTTCCATATAATCTCCACGTATTATTGTAAACATGAGGGTTGTTTTCCCAATTAAACAATGAACCTGCATATTGGAATGCCTTATAATCCTGCAAGTTATATGAGCCGCCAATAGACATATTTATTGTAGGAGAAACCCTAATATCAATTTTACCTGATAAGCTTACATTTAAAGACTCTGTATTTAGTGATGAATGGATTGATTCGGTATTATTTCTCCTCGTAAAGAGGCTATTATCAAATGTTCCGAATCCTGTTCCTGACGGTCTTAATGGGTTTTCTTTAAGATAAGCAAGGTATTCGTCGGTTATTTTATCCAGTGTACCCCTAACAGCCGGTCTGCCATCTTTGCGATAAACCACATCTCCTGCAACAAAGAATCCTAATACAGAAGATTTCGACGTTCCCATGTCTTTCTTTAAAATTGGACCTTGCAAACTAAAGCCGAGGCGGTTATATCCGAATCTGTCGAGGAATTCGGAAGTTTGAAGTTCAAGCCCGCCACCAAATTCGCTGGACGGCCCTCTGGTTGTCAAGCTGATAATACCACCTGTAGCATCTCCGAACCTGGCCGGCACTCCTCCAAGAATAACCGATACTTGTTCAATTGATGACTCAGGCATACTAGCAGAGCCTAACACACGCATTCCATCAATATAATACACCGTTCCCTCCTCTCTTTGTCCTCGAATACTAATGCTTCCTCCGTCAGCATCTGAATAAACACCTCCGACAGTTGTAGCAATTGAAGTTGCTGATCGGTTAGGCATCTTCTCAATCTCTTCCGAGGTCAAGGTAGCGCCCGAGGTTGTCTGGTCTTTGGAAATAAGCGGCACCTTATAATCCACAACTTCCACCGTCTCAAGAACCTCAGTAGTAGATTTCAATGAAATGTTCTCGAAAGTGATCTGATCGGCGCGAACAATAACACCGGCAACTTCTTTGGTTTGATATCCAATAAAAGAAGCCCTGACAGAGTAGCTACCAGGCCTTAACGACCTAACGGCGTACTTGCCGTCAAAATCTGTTGTTGCTCCGGTGAGGAGGCTACCCCCAGAAAAAATGGCTACGTTGGCAAAAGGAATTGGCTCGTTTGTTTCAAAATCCAAAACCTTACCTTCAATGGATCCCGTTTGA
>JAAYWF010000214.1 GCA_012516825.1 Lentimicrobium sp.
CCAAGGCTGCAATTTTTGTAAATGATAAAATAGTTGATTTGTTAAAAACATCTGAACTGACAGTGAACCAATTGAAGACTTTCACCGCCGAAAGAGATGTGAAATATGTTTTTAGCTCGGCAGTAATTGATGTTTCGGATGATGTAAATGTTTTTCTTAAAAACAGTTTTCAATATCTTACATTTGATCATCACACCCTACTTCCGATTATCAACCTTTATAAAACGCCGGCTACGCTTGGCAAAGACAGATTATCCATGGCAGTAGCTGCTGCTGATCAATTTCCAGAACAAAACTGCCTTATTATTAGCGCCGGTACTACTATTACTTATGATTTTGTTGACTCTGAAAAAAGATATCATGGTGGCGCTATCTCTCCTGGCTTGACAATGCGTTTAAAGGCCTTACATACCTATACCAGCAAACTACCGTTAATAAGTCTAAAGGCCGATGTTGAACTTACCGGTAACACTACTGAGAACTCAATATTATCAGGTGTAATTTGGGGTGCAATAGCTGAAGTGGACAAGATAATTGACTATTATAAAGCTTCTTATACCGACTTGTTGGTAATTTTTTCTGGTGGTGATGTGAATTTTTTTCACAAAAAATTAAAAAATTGCATCTTTGTCGCCGAAAATTTGGTACTTACCGGACTAAATGCAATATTAAATTTTAATGTTAACAGGCAGTAGCAAAGGTTTTAAAAAATTATCTCTATTAATCTTTTTGATTTTTAGCCTTGCAGGTTATTCACAGGTTGATGTCAATTCGCCTTATTCACGATTTGGGATAGGTGAGTTATCCGCATCAAATTCAACCTATAGTTTTTCAATGGGAGGCATTTCCAATGCTTTGAGCAGCCCGTTTCATGTAAATCTTAATAACCCAGCCTCTAATGCCAACTTCGACACGCTCTCTTTTGTTTTTGAAGGCGGGTTAAGCAGCAAGTTCGGTAGTATCTCTACTAAAACCTTATCAGGAAGTTCCAATTATGCATCGCTTGGTTATCTCCTATTTGGATTTCCTGTATCCGGAAGGATAAAAGTAAGCATTGGCCTTACTCCATATAGCAATTTAGGTTATAAAATAAAAAATACCGAATTAGTTCCTGAGATTGGAAATTCGGAATTTGCATTTGAAGGAACGGGTGGTGTAAACAGATTTTTTATCGGAGCGTCATTGAAACTTCATAATAACCTTGCAATAGGTTTTAGTGGCTCTTACCTTTTTGGTAAATTAACACGAGCCTCTTCCGTTGTTTTTCCCGATTCATTAGGTTTTATCAATACTAAGGTTGATAATCAGGTGAAATTGGGCGATCTCTATTATGATTTTGGGGTGCAATACCAAAAAATGATTACAAGTAAGATGACTTTAGGTATTGGCGGGCTATATGCACCTGCGCAGAAATTATCAGCCAATCACAATTATTTTGTTCGTTCCTTTTTCACAACCTCGATGGGGATAGAATCATTTCGCGATACGATAGTTTACATCACTGATAAAGGCATTGTTGAAATTCCCGAAAAATACGGAGTTGGAATTGTTTTGAGAAATGGTGTTAAATGGATGGTAGGCGCCGATGTGGATATGCAAAACTGGAGTAAATTCAAAGCTTTCGATGTTCAGGATTCCTTAGTAAACAGTATTCAGATTGCCATTGGCGGCGAATATTTTCCAAGCGACAAATCTATTGATGGATACTGGAAAAAAATAAAATACCGGGCTGGATTTAGGTATAATAAATCCCATTTATTTTTGCAAAATACCCAAATTAAAGATTTTGGTATTAGTTTTGGTTTTGGTTTTCCGTTACCTCGTTCTTTAACAACAATAAATTTGGGTTTTGAAATAGGAAGGTTCGGAACGAAAGTTAACGATCTTTATCAAAACAATTATTTTAGAGTGAACCTGGGTGTTTCAGTTTGGGAGCGCTGGTTTATCAAACGAAAATATTATTAACCATTTTTATAAATGTTATTTAAAAAACAAGTTACTATCTATTAAACATATTTAAAATGAAAGAATTAATCAAAATCGTAACAATTAGCCTTATACTGCTCTTGGCTTTTTCGTCATTAATAAATGCCGAAAATAGTTTAAGAACTAACGCTAACACCCCGGCAACAGTCATTTTATTACCAGACAACCCTCAAAAGTATGGTGAAGATAGTGTAAAATGTGTAACC
>JAAYWF010000215.1 GCA_012516825.1 Lentimicrobium sp.
AAAAACAAAAACAAGATATCGGTAAATAAAAATCTTGCTTTGGAATTGTTATACGAATTTGAAGCCAACAACAAACTGAAAGGATTATCAAAATCTAATAATGGATTTCTTTCTTTTCAAGAATATTTAGCGTCAAAAAAAAAATTATAAGCGATACGAGATTATTAAATGAATTATGTATTGTCGGCGGATGTTTTGCTGTTCAATACAATGTTGTTTTCGAAGACCTGTTTCACCAAATATTGAGACGGAAAATTAAGGATGACTTTAATATTAAATTAAATCTTAACATCATAAGATACGAACGATTTGGCAATGTGTTGAATAAAATAAAAACACTTTCAGATGCGAAAAAACTCGATTTGATAGTATCTCACGTCAGACCGGAACCATATTACAAAAGGAATCAATAATTCATAAATTTCTAATATCATGTAATTATATTTTTGGCAGTTTGATTGGTAATAAAATCTATGCTCTAAAAAGTTATTATCAGACTGTAAAAGGAATAATAGATTTTTGCCATGAAATCAGCATCAAGTACATCATTCTTGGCCCAAACCGTAGAAATAATAGTTATTTAGAACCTTCATTATGTAAGAGTTTGGGTTTATACATTCCAAGCAAAATTGATGGAGCTTACTTATGGGATTTATCGAAACTAAGAAAGCTCGAACTCCTAATTTTAGACGACTTCGGTTCTTCGATTAAACGATAGCGCTAAAATCCCGTCTATTGTTAATCTTTTTGGACAAAAATTGTGGGTTTAAAAGTAAGCATAATATAAGCCCATGAAGAAAAGGAGCTATTTCCCTTACCAACCCCCTGAATTTCCTCCATTGTTGCGCCTGGTAGCATAACCGAATACCCCCCTCTGAGATTTAATTCGGAGCGAAAATTAACGTTAACTCCCAAGTCTAATTCTGAACCTAAATATTTATCAAGATCGTTTACCTTTTGGTTTAAAGCAAAATAATGATAATCAAGGGATAGTCCTATCTTTTTATTTACCATAAAATGTGTTGTAAGATAGAGATCGTTTAGTCCTCCCTTTGAAGTTGCGCGTGGAAGATTGTTAAAATAATCCATGTAGCCGTACACAAGATGACGTACCCCGTAAAGCAAATCAAAAAGTTCATCTTTCGCTGTATTATTTTTTTCGCCGGAGATCAGCGATGCACCTAATCCACCGGTAAATCGGCCAATTTTCTGATCGGCTTTTATGTTGAAATTCCAGGCTTCCGCACTCCTGCCATCGGCGCTTTTACCGTTTTGGAAATAAAACGAACTCCAACCTGTAAAATCCTCTTTTTTGTGATGAACCCAGATGCCGTAAGAACCTTTCATATAAACTGTTTGGTCAGTATTACTTTTTGTATATCCTGATCCGAGAGCTATAACCGATGCTTTCAGATTTGAATTGAACACCTTATGAACCCTCAGGAAATTGATGGTTCGCATTTTATCGGAAGGGTAATAATTGTCGAAAGAGTTATTCTTATTGGCAAACCATGAGAGGGCTAAGTCAACGTCCCAATTGTTTTTTTTAAATTGATATAACAGCGCATCGTAAAAAATAGCTCTATCGTTCCAGTTTCTTGCTGAAAGTAGTCTTCCATCATCATAATTAAACATCTGCCTTCCAATCTTTAGTGACGAATTGTTCAAAAACGATAACTGCATCCATGCTTCGTTCAGATCCAAATTCGCAGTATGGCCAAAAGCGCCTGTCGGATTAAAGATATTATCGTCACCCCATAATCTCACATCCTGAATGCTGATGTACGTTTTCATCCATTCTTTTTGATACATAAAAGAGAGTCTTGTTCGTTGGGCAACTAAATAAGCCGGTTTTAGTGAATCAGTTTTAAGAGCCCCATAACCACTTCTCATTTCAACTCTTGGCCTGAACTCGCCGGCGATAGTAAGCTGCGCTTTTGTTACTACCGAAATTGATAATGATAACAACACCATAAGAAAAAATTCTTTTTTCATTTTAAACATCTGTAAATTAATAAGATAAATTCAAATCAAATTTTTTAAAGGGAACAAAAATAGAATAAATAATACTACGAGAGGCGAATATTTTTTTGTTTTCGTTAAAAAGCTTCATAAACATTAAGATTTGACAGTTTATGGCGGTGTCTCACAAGTACCCAACTGCTACTTTACTTCTCTTTTTGGTTGGGCGGATAAAATATTTATGATAAATTGACTATTTTTGCAGTTAAATAAATCTTTCATTTCTAAACAACTCATGGAGATCCAGGCAATTAAACAACGTTTTGGGATTATCGGCAACGATGAAAAGCTTAACCGTGCCATTGACATTGCAAGGCAGGTAGCCGCTACTGATCTCACTGTTTTTATCACTGGCGAGAGTGGTACCGGAAAAGAGGTTTTTCCGCAAATTATCCATCAGTTAAGTGTGCGCAAGCATAAATCCTATATCGCTGTTAACTGCGGAGCAATACCTGAAGGTACTATTGATTCGGAACTGTTTGGACATGAAAAAGGATCATTCACCGGCGCTCACGAGGCGCGTAAAGGATACTTCGAAGAGGTGAATGGCGGTACCATATTTCTGGACGAGGTGGCTGAATTGCCTCTCTCCACACAAGTCAGGCTGTTAAGAGTACTTGAATCGGGTGAGTTTTTAAAAGTAGGATCATCTAAAGTCTTAAAAACTGACGTAAGAGTAATTGCAGCCACTAATGTACAAGTATCCGATGCCATACAAAGGGGGAAGTTTAGGCAGGATTTGTATTATAGGCTCAATTCCGTACCAATCCACATACCGCCGTTAAGAGAAAGAAGAGATGATATCCACCTGTTATTCAGAAAGTTTGCAAGTGATTTTGCAGAAAAATATAGAATGCCAACACTGCAACTTACAAATGAAGCTGTTGCATTACTCACCAGTTATCGTTGGGATGGAAACGTCAGACAATTGAAAAATATAACCGAGCAGATTTCGATTATCGAAAGTGAACGATTAATAACCGAAAGCACATTGCAAAAATATCTTCCGAAAACACCAAGTTCCTCACTACCAGTTATATATTCAAAAGATGATTTTCATAATGATATTACAGATAGAGATATCCTCTATAAAGTTTTATGGGATATGCGACGTGATATCGCTGAATTAAAAAGATCAGTGGATATTATTAAAAACAGTGAAGATCATAAACTTCCTACTGATGCCGAACCAGTAATCATTAAGAATTTCTTAAACGATATTTCGGAAAGTGTGAAAACTTTTGACGATAGTATTTTAACCGATGATGATTATGTGCAAATTACCGAAGAGCCGGAAAGTGTTACAAAAAAGCCTGAAGAGTCTCTTTCAATTGCCAAAAATGAAGTTGAGATGATAAAAAAAGCACTTGCCAAACATAATGGCAAAAGAAAAACTGCCGCAAAAGAACTTGGTATTTCCGAACGCACTCTTTACAGAAAGATAAAGGAACACAACATCAATTAAATGGTGATTAAATATAAAATATTTTTCTGGGCTTTTCTGTTTTTGTTTCCTTTAATAAATACTTCGTGCCGGGTTAATTATTCTTTTACCGGGGCCTCCATCCCTCCGGGAGTTAAATCAATACAGATTGATAATTTCCCAAATAACGCATTGTTGGTCAATCCAACATTAAGTCAAGAGCTTACAGACGCCCTTCGCAATAAATTTCAATCGCAAACAAGCTTAGTATTGGTAAATCAAGGCGGTGATCTTGTAATAACCGGCGAGATAACCGATTATAATACCAAACCAACCGCCATACAATCAACCGATATAGCAGCATTAAACCGCCTTACTATCACTGTGAAGGTTTCGTTTGTAAACAATTTCGACAAAAACCAAAGTTTTCAAAATCAAATATTTTCCAGATATTTAGATTATCCAAGTACACAAGATCTAGTAAGCGTACAAGATATCCTCGTCAAAGAGATTAACAATTACCTGATTGAGGACATTTTTAATAAAACCGTTGTTAACTGGTAATTAATCAAGTCATTAAATTTATTTTTTCAAACATTTACTATGGCGTTAATAAGACCTATAAACGGAATATCTCCAACGTATGGCAAAAACTGTTTTTTTGCAGAAACTGCTGTAATCATCGGCGATGTCGTAATGGGTGATAATTGCAGTGTGTGGTACAATGCTGTATTGCGTGGTGATGTCCATTATATCAGGATTGGCGACCATGTAAATATTCAGGATGGCGCTATTATCCATTGCACTTACAAAGTGGCGCCGGTTAATATCGGTAGTTGGGTATCAATAGCCCACAACGCTATTGTTCACGGATGTACTATCCACGATCACGTATTAATTGGAATGGGAGCAATAATCCTTGATGGCGCTGTTATTGAGAGCAATTCCATTATCGCCGCCGGAGCAGTAGTTTCAAAAAATACAATCGTAAAATCAGGATCGGTATATGCCGGAATTCCGGCAGAAAAAATAAAAGATATTGATACTAATCTATCCGAGGGCGAAATAAAAAGAATCGCTGAAAATTATTCTTTGTACGCCTCATGGTACAAAAAATAAAACGAATTTATGCTTGTCGGCAAGCATAAGTATTATTTCCAATTAAGCGATTTTATTTATCAGGTCAACTACTCTTGCTGAGTATCCCCACTCGTTGTCGTACCATATCAATACTTTAGCTGTTTTGCCATTAACTATTGTACTGGCAGCATCAAATACTGCTGAGTGCGGGTTATGAATGATATCTACCGACACAATTTCATCCTCAGTATATTCAATAATTCCTTTCATTGGGCCTTCAGCAGCTTCTCTGATAGCCTCATTTATCTCTTGCTTTGTCGCTTCTATTTTCAAATTTGCCACCAGATCAACTAATGATCCTGTCGGGGTAGGCACTCGTACTGCTATGCCATCGAGTTTGCCATTCAATTCAGGTATTACTTGACCTACTGCTTTAGCAGCGCCGGTAGTAGTAGGTATCTGAGATATAGCAGCCGAACGTGCACGACGCAGGTCATTGTGCGGCGCATCAAGTATAACCTGATCGTTAGTATAAGAATGGATAGTGGTCATTAAACCGTTTTCAATTCCAAACCTATCTTGCAGCACTTTGGCAATCGGCGCAAGGCAATTGGTGGTGCAAGAGGCATTAGAAATACATTGATGACTATCTTTCAGATCGGCATCATTTACCCCCATAACTATAGTTGCGTCAATCTGATCTTTTGAGGGCACGCATAGAATAACCTTTCTTGCGCCATTTTTCAAATGATCGCCATAGCCACCTTTGTTGCTTTCGCGCGAGCGGAATACGCCGGTACATTCAATCACAACATCAGGTGTTACGGCCCAAGGGATATTTATTGGCATCCTCTCAGCCGAAACAGGCACTTTCTTACCATTAAGGATGATATTATTTTCGTCAAATTCAACCGTTCCGTTAAATTTGCCCTGTGTTGAATCGTATTTTAATAAATGGGCTAATACCTTGGTACTTGTAAGATCGTTAATGCCAACAATCTCTATATTACCTCTTTCCAAAGCAAGCTTTAAAACATTCCTTCCAATACGGCCAAAACCATTAATCCCAATTTTAATCTTCGTCATATTTGTTTGATTTTAAAATTCATTGCAAAAATATAATTCACGGTTTTATAACAATAAAAGAAAGGAAATGTTATTAAAACTCAAAAGTTAAAACAGATCAGAATCGTGAATTTTAATAGGCTAGCATAGTTGAAAATAAAAAAAGGTAAAGAACAAAAACTAAAGATAGATTTTTATAAAAATTTCACCTTTGCTTCGTAAATAGGATTTTAAAAGGAAAAATAGATACAATGAAATTGCTTATAAAACAAATTAAAGAACATGAGAAAATCGCCAATCTATTAGAAATAAATGCGATAGAGAGGCAACATTTGATGAATCAGGTTTTTACTTTTGCAGATGAATATATAGAAAGCCTATCTGAAGCCAGGTCTTTTATTAGCAAAAAAGTAAAACAAGATTCTTTAAAGGTTAAATCCAAAACTAAATCTATTGATAAAATCCTGGCCATTTTTAAGGATGAAGTAACCGAGAATGGTATTCGTACAGCCTCTGGCGGGCATATTGGCTATATCCCCGGCGGTGGCATATATGCATCGGCGCTTGCCGACTTTTTAGCAGCAGTATCAAACGAATATGCAGGTATTTATTATGTCTCTCCCGGCGCCGTGGAGATAGAAAACGAGGTAATAAACTGGATAAAAGATATATTCTCCTTTCCAAAATCTGCAATTGGGAATTTGGCATCGGGTGGCTCAATCTCCAACTTAATAGCGCTAACAGCAGCACGAGATAAACATAAAATTAAAAATGAAAAGATACCTAAAAGTGTTGTTTACCTAAGCCATCAGGCTCACCATTGTATTCATAAGGCGTTGCGAATTATTGGTTTAGAAGATGTAATAATACGATATACCCAATTGGACGAGTTCTTTAAAATAAATAGTGTCGTTTTAGAAAATCAAATAAAATCGGATAAAAAAAATGGACTAAACCCTTTTTTGGTTATTGCCAGCGCTGGAACGACCGATGTTGGAGCAATTGATCCTTTGAATGAGATAGCAGAAATTTCAAAGAAGCATAAATTATGGTTTCATGTGGATGCAGCTTATGGCGGCTTTTTTATTTTAACATCAAAGAAAGATCTTTTTAAAGGTATTGAAAAAGCAGATTCTATAGTTGTTGATCCACACAAGGGTATGTTTTTACCCTATGGGTTAGGTGCGGTATTAATTAAAGATGCAAAAGCCGTATTACATTCACACCATTATTCTGCCAATTATATGCAGGATGCTGCAACAGATGATCTGTTGAAAAGTCCTGCCAATATTTCGCCCGAACTTACAAAACATTTTCGAGGGTTGCGCCTTTGGCTACCGCTGCAACTGCATGGATTAAAACCCTTTATTGCCTGCTTAGAGGAAAAACTACTACTTACCCGCTATTTCAGGGAAAAATTAAAAACACTCGGCTTTAATGTTGGCCCCGAACCCGACCTCTCTGTGAGTTATTTTTGGTATCCCGTAAAGGGTAATCAAAATGAATTTAACAAAAGGCTGATGGATTATATTCATCAGGATGGATCAGTCTTTTTAAGCTCAACAATACTCGATAATAAATTTGTAATCAGGATGGCAATTTTATCATTTCGAACAAAAAAAGCAACTATTGATAAAGCCCTGACTATGATTGAGAAAAGCCTTAAAAAAACAAAAAAGGAGTTTAAAATTAACTCTGATTAAAAAAATACACCATACCCACAAGAAAAGAAAGAAGTTGATATATCTGATGGAAAAGCCTTTTGTGTTGAACTATTGATTAAATCAGGTTAAAAAAATTGTGTTGTAAAAAAAGGCTGCCCTCATAATGGGGACAGCCTTTTTTTATTATTATGTCATATCAAAACATCTCTGACCCTTTCAAAAAAATCTGATAAACGAAAGCATCATTGAAATGAGTAACAGACCATGCTATTTTACGATCAGCTTTTGAGTTACCTTTTCAGCTCCTTTTATTGCTGTATAGAAATAGATACCAGGTGCGTAACCGGAGACATCAAAAGTAATAGTATTATTTCCGGCTTGCATTGATCTGGCTGGGAGTTCAAACACTTTTTGTCCGGTCAGGTTGCATATTTCGAATCCAACGTTTGCCACCTGATCAAGGTTTATGTTAATGTTGGTAACACCTGTAGCTGGATTTGGATAAGCCTGAGTAACATTAAAGCCTGACATCTTTTGAGTTTCTGGATTGTTAATTCCTTGTGTAAAGGTCATGTTATTGTGAATTACACGATTGATTACAGCATCATGATCTTCATCAAGATATAATCCAGGAAGGTTGTCAACTTGATAGATAAGTTGGAATAATCCAGCGCTATTTGTTTCGAAAGCAAGTATGGGATAAATACACTCATCATATAGATGGAAAATATTATCGCCTTGTAAGTCATAGAATTCGCCCCAGGTACTACCTTTATCATATGAATAACGGGTCCAAATATGTTTGTAGTTCATTGTTCCATCTGCGGTTACATAAGTTTCAGTTACCGAAGAATAGGCAACCATTATCATACTACCATTTATTGCAATTGTAGGCATTGAAGAGATGCCTAACGAACGGTATACGCTAAATGGGATATCGTTGGTTCCTTCAAAATCGAATATATAGCCACTATTATTTACATCCTGTGTCCATCCTACAAGCATACCAATGCTTTCAAGATATTCGGGCATCATTGTATGGTGTGGATTATCAGCTTCAGGGATTTGCCCCATGCTTTCGTTCCAGTATCCAACACCGTCGGTATATGGCCAGTAGTTATAATAGCCAGGATCGGGTGGCGCTGCTTCGAGTCGGGCTACACGTCCAATACCCCAAACAACATGCACCATTCCATCATCATCAATAGCAAGATTTGCCGAGTTATCCACGGCATAAAGTGTGTCGGGCATAAGGGTTGTGTTAAAATCAAAGAATGGATAAGGATGTTCCCAGATCATTATTTTTTCCCAATTATCTCCATTATCGGTTGATTTCAATACAAATAAATCCTTCCAAGCACTTACCGATAGCAAAGTAACAATATTACCTTTAGAAGCCATCACATAATCGTCGGCGCTAAAGTTTGTATAATGGTCTGATCCAAGATCATCAAATAGTACGTGTTCAAAATCCCACGTTTCTCCACCATCTGTTGAGCGGTTATAAAGTAATGCTCCATCCTGTCCCATATATGGAGTTCCACCATTTCCTGTTGGAGCTGTGAGGGCAAAAAGATGGATATACTCATTATTTTGTCCGGAGCTGATCATACGTGGCCACAAATATTGTGGAGCAGCTGTACCATTGGGGCCATTATATGTACTTTCTATCCATGCCCCAGTACCTTTTGTCTCTCTTTTCAAGAGAAGTAAAGGATTACCTCCTCCCTGGTGTGATACGACAAACTCTCCGTTAGCGCCCCATTTTGTAATGGAAGGCCAGCCGGCTTTCTTAGACTCAATTCTCGTTGATGGTTTAGGCCCCCATGAAGAGCCATCAAAATAGTTGTAGCCTGTACCCCTGTCAGGGAAAGCAAAACCACCAGGACTTTCGACACCACGCGTACAAACTGCCGCCATAGTCCCATCATCCCAAACAACAAACCTGTTAGCAACAGTAGAGTTAGTCTGAAGATCATAGATGGTCTCAATGATTTCGGCTTCATCACCCAACATCTTTGCTTCTTTCATAAGCCCCGGATAAGTATAATTGAAATTAACCATAGGAGCCTCAAGATCAGAAGGCATTTCATACACTCTTGTTAACGACATTTTTGTTAATTCTTTTGATATAGGTACCCTTTTTTGCGAATAAGCAATGGTTACCAAACAAAAAGAAAGAACTACAAGTAGAACCTTTTTCATAAAATTAAGTTTTTAATGGGTTAATAAATTCTTTTACGGGTGCAAAAATAAAAATATCAAGTTAATTGACACAATTAATGAAACAAAAAATTTAACTCTAAAAAAAAGTTATAAAATCTTGATAATATCAAAAAAAGCGCTGCTCCATCTTTTGTAGTCCTCACAGCAGCAACTATTGAAATGTACACACTTATGTTATTTAAAGAAATATCTTTTTATAAACAAAAATTTAAGGATCCGGCGTTACTCTCTTTTTTATAAGCTATCTAATTGGGTACAATTAATTTACATTTAGGGAAGATTAGCATCAGATTCGGTTAGATTTGTCTTCGAAATTTGCATTTTTTAGCTACTCGCTAATTGAATTTAAAAACTATAATTTTTTATTTTGTAAAAGCAAACATAGCCTACATAACCTTACTTTTTTAAAAAAAAACGATAAAATGCTTGACTTCGCCTTTCTATTCATCTATATTTGCAGTCATTTACAAAAACATATTCTTTTCTAACTTCATAAAATTATGAAATTATCACAGTTTAAGTACCATTTACCATCCGAACTGATTGCTTCTCAGCCACCTGAAAATCGGGATCAATGCAGAATGATGATTCTCGACCGTAAAACAAAATCTATTGAGCATAAGAATTTTTCTGACATTCTTGATTATTATGATGACGGGGATGTTTTTGTACTCAATAATACAAAAGTTTTTCCTGCAAAGCTTATCGGCATCAAAGAAAAAACCGGCGCACGCATCGAAGTTTTTCTACTTAGAGAACTTAATATCGAAACGCGGTTATGGGATGTTTTAGTTGATCCTGCAAGAAAAATCAGAATCGGCAACAAGCTCTATTTTGGCGAACAAGACGAGCTGGTAGCTGAAGTGATTGATAACACCACTTCACGTGGCCGAATTTTGCGATTTCTTTACGACGGCCCCTATCCTGAATTTAGAAGAATGTTGCAAGCTATGGGTAAAACGCCACTACCTAAAGCTATAAACAGGGAGGTAAAACCTGAAGATGAAGTCTGGTATCAAACGATCTTTGCCAAACACGAAGGAGCAGTAGTAGCTCCAACGGCAGGTCTCCATTTCACCCGTGAGCTTATGAAACGATTCGAAATAAAAGGAATAAATTTTGCCGAATTAACACTCCATGCCGGTTTGGGAAATTTCCGCCAAATTGAAGTAGAAGACCTTTCGAAACATAAAATGGACTCGGAAGATATGAATGTGGATGAAAAATGTGTTGAAATAGTAAACAAGGCAAAAGATGATAAAAAACAAATTTGTTCGGTAGGAACAACCACCATAAAAGCAATAGAATCTGCCCTGACCATTTCAGGACATTTGAAGCCCTATAGTGGTTGGACCAACAAATTTATCTATCCGCCTTATGATTTCAAACTTGCAACCTCAATGGTAACAAATTTTCATCTCCCAATGTCGAATATGTTGATTCTTACAGCTGCATTTGCAGATTACAATTTTTTGATGAAAGCATATAAGGAGGCGGTTCAAAAGAAATATAAGTTTTTTTCTTATGGTGATGCTATGCTGATATTATAAAGATTAAAAGCCTTTTCCATTAATAAAAAAAACGCTATTCGAATGAATAAAAAATAGTTTTGGAAATAAGTGTGTCTCTTTTTTGTTTTCAAGTTTACTAAAAATGTCTTTAAAATAAGAAAAACAGCACCCTGCAAGTATGAATAAAACTGTGATTATTGTTGCTGGCGGATCGGGCAAGAGAATGAATTACGGCATTCCCAAGCAGTTTATTACCCTATCAGGACTGCCTATACTAATGCATACAATCTCTCGGTTTTATCATTCATGCAAGGACATTAACATCATTGTTGTATTACCTCCCGACCATATTGAAACATGGAGCCGGCTTTGTTCTGAACATAGTTTTTTTATATCGCATAGAGTTGTAAAAGGTGGAAGCCAGCGTTTTTATTCAGTAACAAATGGCCTCGAATATATTGGCACAGGTGAGTTAGTTGCTATTCACGATGGCGTAAGGCCATTAATTACTAAAGAACTTATAATGCATGGCTACGAAACCGCCTCTACATTTGGAAGCTCTATCCCTGTAATACCTCTTCCTGGGTCACTTCGTAAAATTGAGGGCAACCATAGTTATTCCATTGATCGTAACCACTATTGTTTGGTTCAGACTCCACAGACTTTTCAATCTGAGCTTATTATCAAAGCCTATAGTCAGCCATATAGAAAAGAGTTTACTGATGACGCTTCTGTTTATGAAGCTGCCGGCTTTCAAGTTCACCTTATTGATGGAATATCTGAAAACATCAAAATCACACTTTCTATGGATTTAAAAATTGCGAATGTGCTTATCAAAGATTTTTCACAATAAACACATTTTAAAATGATTTTTTACATAGGCTGCTTATTTTTGCATAAAACCTAATTCGGATAATGGAAAATAGACCAGAGCGCATAATACTTGGCATTGATCCCGGAACCACCATTATGGGATATGGAGTAATAAGCGACAATGGAAAGTCAGTTACGATGTTGGCAATGGGTGTAATCAAACTATCAAAATTTAATAGCCAGGCACTGAAGCTGCGAAGGATATTTGAACGTACACTTGGTTTAGTTGAACAATATAAGCCTGATGAACTTTCGATTGAATCGCCCTTTTATGGAAAAAATGTTCAGTCAATGCTTAAGCTCGGCCGTGCGCAAGGTGTTGCTATGGCGGCGGCTCTATATCGCGACATCCCAATATTTGAATATTCACCCTTGGAAATTAAAAAATCAATAACCGGAAATGGTAGCGCCTCCAAAGAACAAGTAGCCGCTATGTTAAATCGTTTATTAACATTTGATAAAAACCCGGAAACATTGGACGCCACCGATGGGTTAGCTGCGGCAATGTGTCATTACTTTAAACGAACAAAAGGTATCAAGGGAAAAACTTATGCAGGATGGAAAAACTTTCTGGCTGATAACCCTGATAGGATCAAGAAATAACAAAAGAATAAAATATCTATTAGGTAACTAAGAACAAAACCGGATGTTACGCTTTTAGTTTTTCGGTCAGCCACTCTCTGGCATTCACAAAAGCTTCAAACCATGGAGACACCTGATCAGTTTTTCTTTTTTCAGGATAATAGGGCCATTGCCAGGGGAAAATAGCACGCTCAATGTGTGGCATCATAGCCAAATGTCGGCCATCATATGAGACAATACCTGCCGCACCAAACGGCGAACCATTAGGATTACCCGGATATTTCTGATACGAATATTTGATTGGGATGCAATAATTAGACTCGTCCTGCGGAAAATGAAATCTCCCCTCTCCGTTAGCTAACCAAATACCAAGCCGACTACCTGTCAATGATTTCAACATCACCGAATTATTAGGTAAAATATCAACAGTGAGAAAAGCCGATTCGAACTTGCCTGAATCATTGTTTTTCATTTTAGGATGCTCTTTATGATCGGGATAGATAAGGCCTAACTCGGTCATTACCTGACAGCCATTACAAATACCAAGGCTTAATGTGTCGGCTCTACTATAAAAATTACGAATTGCAGTGTTGGCTTTATCATTGTATAATAATGCGCCAGCCCATCCTTTACCTGATCCAAACACATCAGAATTGGAAAAGCCCCCCACAAAAACAATGAAATTTATTTCTTCTAATCCCTCTGTACCTTTGATAAGATCGGTGGTATGGATATCCTTCACCTCAAAGCCGGCAAGGTGAAGCGCCCATGCCATCTCACGATCGCCGTTTACCCCTTTTTCACGAATAATCGCAGCTTTAATCTTCTTCCCGCCCATCTCTTTAGGTTTTATTCCGAATTGAGAAAATTTCGCTAAAAAAATATCCGAAAAGTTAAAAATTAATGGCTGCTTCTTGTAATTTCTGTAACGAGCCAAGGCAAACATAGGCTTAGTTTGATTACGATCGAAAAGATAAGAGGTCTTAAACCAGATATCCCTCAACGAGTCAATATCAAAATGATGAACGGTACCCCAATTTTGAATTCTAACCTCTCGTAACGAAACATACTTACCGATTTTAAAAGCTACTATACCGGAAGATTTGAGTAACGACAAGACTTCTTGATCTTTTTTAACCTGTATAATCACAGCGGGTTTTTCGCTAAAAAGTAATCGTATCAAGTCCTTTTCACATAATTCAGTAAGATCTATATCCAGTCCGCCTTTCAGGTTTGAGAAATTCATTTCGAGGAGGGCAGTAATCAATCCACCAGACGAAATATCATGTCCGGCAATAATTAAGCCTTCATTAAGCAAGTTTTGAATGGCTTCAAAACTCTTCTTAAAATATTCAGGATCAGAAATATCTGGAGGGGTCATCCCAAGCATTCCAAAGGTTTGGGCAAAACTGCTACCGCCTAATTCAAATCCCGATTTAGTAAATGGCACATAGATAATGTCCGTATTTTCATCATTAGACAATACTGGTTTTACAATTTTTTTAACATCAGAGACTTCTGCAACAGCAGATATCACCACTGTGCCCGGAGCAAGCACCTTTTGTCCGTCCGGATATTTTTGTGTCATCGAAAGTGAATCCTTTCCTGTTGGAATGTTTATTCCCAGCGAAATAGCAAATTTACTTGCAGCTTCAACCGCAGAATAAAGACGTGCGTTTTCTCCTTCGTTACGAGCAGGCCACATCCAGTTTGCAGATAATGAAACACCTTTCAAACCATACCTAAGAGGAGCCCAGACAATGTTAGTCAAAGCTTCTGAAATAGCAAGAACCGATCCTTTAGCCGCATCAATCAAGGCGGCGACCGGTGCATGGCCAATGGAAGTAGCAATGCCATTAACACCCTGATAATCAATAGCAACAGCACCAAGATTATTCAATGGTAATTGTAGTTCGCCGGCGCATTGTTGTAAAGCTATTTTTCCGGTTACCGAACGGTCAACTTTATTTGTGAGCCAATCTTTACATGCTACAGATTCTAATTGAAGCACATTTTCAAGATAGTCCTGAATTTCAAGAATATCATATTGAAGTTCAACAAATTGATCGTTAATAATGTTATCCGTTAAAATAGTTTTTGGCGTTTTTCCAAATAGATCCGAGAGAGATAGATCCATTGCATGTATTTGAGAATTCTCCCTTTGAAATGTAAACCGTAAGTCGCCGGTAATCTTTCCGACTTGATAAAACGGAGCTCTTTCGCGTTCGGCAATTTGTTTTAACAATGACACATCTCTATCTTTTATGACCAGCCCCATTCGTTCTTGCGATTCATTACCGATAATCTCTTTATCCGATAATGTAGGATCACCGATTGGTAGTTTTTCAATTCTTATTGCAGCGCCGGTCTCTTCTGCCAATTCAGAAAGGCAGTTTAAATGTCCGCCAGCGCCGTGATCATGTATGGCTATAATAGGATTTTGATCTGACTCTGCCATAGCTCTGATCACGTTGTAAACTCTCTTCTGCATCTCCGGATTTGAGCGTTGTACTGCATTCAATTCGATTTGATGATCAAACTGACCTGTTGCCACCGATGAAACCGCACCGCCTCCCATTCCAATCCTATAGTTATCGCCACCCATAACAATCACTAAATCACCAGGTTGAGACTTCTCTTTATGAGCATCAATTCTTTTTCCAAAGCCTATACCACCCGCTAACATTACGACCTTATCATAACCCCATTTTTTGTCATCACTATTAAATTCAAACGTTAACAAACTTCCACAGATAAGCGGTTGTCCGAATTTATTGCCATAATCGCTTGCACCGTTTGAAGCTTTGATTAAAATATCCAATGGCGTGTGATAAAGCCACTGACGCTCAACAAATTGTTCTTCCCATTGGCGAGTTGCTTCAAGCCTTGGATAGGAAGTCATATATACTGCTGTGCCTGCAAGGGGCATACTACCCTTTCCACCCGCCATTCGGTCGCGTATTTCACCGCCTGAGCCGGTTGCAGCTCCATTAAAAGGTTCAACGGTAGTAGGGAAATTATGGGTTTCGGCTTTTAACGAAATAACGGTATCAATAACTTTCGTTTTAAAAAAATCAGGCACATCTTGCCTTACAGGAGCAAACTGCTCAGCCTGAGGGCCTTCTATGAAAGCCACATTATCTTTATATGCAGAAACAATATGATTGGGATTTCTCCTGGAGGTCTCTTTAATCAACGAAAAAAGAGAGTGCGGCATCTCTTTACCATCAATAATAAAGGTACCATTAAAAATTTTATGCCGGCAATGCTCCGAGTTAATCTGTGCAAAGCCGTAAACTTCTCCATCAGTAAGTTTTCGTCCTATTCTTTCACTAAGTTCATCAAGATATTTTACCTCATCCTTGCTTAGCGCCAGTCCTTCAGTTTCGTTATAAAGCGCTATATCTTCGATAAAGAGAATAGGATCCGGCAGCTTATCAATAGTGAATAACCGCTGATCAAGTCCGGTATAAAGCGATGATAACAAAGGGTCGAAGGCAATATTTTTGTTTTCCACTTTTTTGAACTCTTCCATTCGGCCAATCCCTTTAATCCCCATGTTTTGAGTTATCTCTACAGCATTTGTACTCCATGGTGTAACCATCTCTTTACGTGGTCCGATAAAATATCCATCAATTTTATCTGAAATTATCTGTTCAGCACCATTCAAAAGCCACTTCAGCCTGATAAGTTCATTATCGGTAAGCGAATTGTTTTTCGATAATGCAATAACCGATGATTCGTTAGAAAAGAAACAGATCATAAATACGTTGTATATTTATTAAATAGAGACAAAAGTAGGAAATGAATTTAGATTTAATGTTTTAAACGATTAATATCTTTTTTTAATTCCTGTAAGCTCAAAAATAGGGGTGTTACGTAAATAATTAAAAAGCGGAATTATGAGTCAAAATGCTGAACGTTTTCTGGCCTGCTTTAACGCTATAGAGAGGCATCTTCAAAAGAACTTCAATAATGGCAATCATGGGCCATTCAGGATGTTACTAAATACTGCTGCCAACAAAAACGCTATTTATAAACGGTTCTTAGATGATCTTTATGCTATCGGAGATTTACGTAATGCTATTGTTCATAGCGATCGGTTTGATGGCCGACCTATTGCCGAACCAGTGGATGAAATTGTTGAGAAAGTGGAAGAGATATGGAACATCATTCAGCATCCCGACAAAGTAAACATCTTTGAAAAAAAAGTACTGTATTGTTTTGTAGATGATTATCTTAGCAAAGCATTAAATATAATGCTAAAGCACAAAATCACCTTTATTCCTATTTTGCAAAATAACTTAATTATTGATGTACTTAATGGCAACCACATCACCTATTGGCTTGCCAACCAAACGACTGTCTCCACCACCGAAACCACTATCCGCGAAGTGCTGCTCCATGCCGAATATCGTGGGAATTTTGCACTAATATCACGCAAAGAATCAGTATATGAAGCCATTGAGATTTTTAAGAAATCATACCGCGAAGAGCCTAAAAACAGATATTATGATGCGATTATCATTACAAACCATGGTAGGAAAGATGAAAAAATGACCGGTATAATCGTTTTAAAAGATATAGTTACTTATCTGGCTGATAAAGAGATATAAAAGTATCTGAAGGTCCTTTTAGTTTATCTTCACCGTTCAATTTTATTTTTTATCCACAATAGTTGAATTAGCCTGAGCCAGTGGTGTCATCAAAATATCATTTACGCAAACGTGATCAGGCAGTGTAGTTATAAAAAAGGCTATCTCAGCAATATCTTTTCCCTCTAATGGCTTATATCCTTGATATACTTTTGAGGCCCGCTCTTCATCACCTTTGAATCGGACTAAAGAAAACTCCGTTTCAACCAATCCGGGGGCTATTTGAGTAACTTTTATCCCATTGCCAAGCAGGTCAATACGCATTGACTTAGTTAAAGCGTCCACAGCATGTTTAGTGGCACAATAGACATTGCCTTTTGGATAAACCTCTTTACCAGCTATGGATCCAATATTAATAATATGGCCTTTTTGCCGGGCAATCATTAAAGGCAATACAGCTTTAGAAACATAAAGAAGCCCTTTCAGGTTAGTGTCAATCATCTGTTCCCAATCATCGGGATTACCATGTTGTATGGGATCAAGGCCTACGGCAAGTCCGGCATTATTCACAAGTATATCAATTGATTTCCATTCATCAGGCAAACCATTAATTACTCTCTCTACTGACTCACGATCAGTAACATCCATTTTAAGTGCGAGTATATTTGCCTTTGTATTGGAAGTAATATTTGACTTCAAAGCGTTAAGCTTATCGAGCCTACGTCCAGTGATAATTACATTAATATCTTTTTGGGCAAATTTTAAAGCAATAGCCTCGCCAATTCCAGAGGTAGCGCCGGTAATAAAAGCAATCTTCATATAGTACAGGATTTATCTACATTTTTAAATCATAACTACCAAAAAACACCTAAAAAACCTGTAAATAATCAATAATTTGGTTTTACGCCCCAAAAATTAGTGTTCTCATCGGCATCTTCGCCATAAGCTTTAAAATAATCATCGCCCACAACGTAAGTACATTTTTCACCGGCAATTTGCGAAAAGAAAACTTCAAATTCGTCTCCTGTCTCTATCATAGTTACCTGTGTAAATTTTTTATCATTTCGCTCTACCATCAGGTTTTTATGGCATAGGGGACAATAAAAATCAATATGCTCACCGGCGATTATTTTAAATGTAGGATGCTTAATAGCTCGGTAATCTCCCAATTCGGGTGTTAATAAAATCAACCCTCGGGTACCATCATGTTTTTGTGCGGAGAGGACTATCCGTTCGTTCAGATAAAGTTGCCCGGAACAGAAAGGACAAATGAAATTTTTTTGCATGATTTTAATGGATTATTATAAAACAAAAGTCATTTTTTCAAGACAAATTTACAAATTTTCAATATTTGAGTTTGATTAATTTTACAAATATGATGTTTTCAATCTGCATACTATTTAATTACAAAACACCATCATCATTCAGATATTTCGAGCGATACCCAAAAAAATTTTATCTATCGTGGAAAATAAAAACTTTTAGCGTTTCATCAGCTTTCAAATAGCCTCGATACATACTTGATGTATTAAAAGGCATAGCCAAATTTCCATTTTTATCCAAAGCTATTACCCCACCATTTGCACCAATATCCTTCAATTGTTTGTTTACAATGTCATCAGCAACATCTTTGAGGTTTTCGTTTCGATATTTCATTCTTGCAGCGATATCGTAAGCGACCACGTTACGGATAAAAAATTCTCCATGCCCTGTAGCAGAAACTGCACACGTATTATTATCGGCATAAGTTCCTGCTCCGATAATCGGCGAATCGCCCACACGTCCGAACTTTTTATTAGTCATCCCGCCGGTTGAAGTGCCGGCTGCCAGATTTCCATTTTTATCTAAAGCTACACATCCAACCGTTCCTTTATGTCCATAATCTTCTTTTTCAAGGCCGTTTATATGCTCATCCCAGCTCTCTTGAGTGAAAAAGTATGATGGATCAACAATATCCAATCCCTGTTCGGAAGCAAATTTTTCGGCTCCTTGTTTAATCAACATAACGTGTTTAGTCTGTTCCATAACTTTTCGGGCTGCTGAAATAGGATTTTTTATTACGGTAACATTTGCAACGGCTCCAGCTTTACCGGTTTTTCCATCCATTATTGAAGCATCCATTTCGTTAATTCCATCAGCGTTAAACACGGCGCCACGACCAGCATTAAAAAATGGCGAATCCTCCATTATCCTGATAGCTGCTTCAACTGCATCGAGGCTGGAACCTCCATTTTTAAGAATTTCACCGCCCATCAACAGAGCTGCTTCCATCCGTTCCTTATGCTGAGACTCTTTTTCAGCAGAGAAAGTTTCCTGATTTATATAACCGGCGCCTCCATGAATAACTATTACCCATTCAGGACATTGATCCTGAACAGTTTGTTTTTCGTCAACTACGTTTTTACATGATACAATCAGTATAAAAGCTACTGGTACGATAAATAAAAATCTTCTTTTCATAATTTATCAATTGAGTAATGATACAATTCCTTTAATATCAATAATACCAAATAGGTCGGCGGAAGTAATCAGGATTATGACAATAATAACCCATTTTAAAAACTTAGCGCCCTTTTTAACAGCCATACGTGCAGCAAAATAAGCCCCTGCAATAGTTCCTAAAGCTATCATCAGACCGTACGCCCAATTAATCTGATTATTTAAAATAAATACAATAAGAGCGACAGGGGTATAAAGAAAAATTATAAACGACTTAATAGCATTGGCTTTAACAAGTTCGTAACCAGCGCTAAGAACAATTCCTGCCATCAGAAAAAAACCAACCCCTATCTGAATAAAACCGCCATAAACACCGATAAGAAAAAATATTAAGATCTGCTTCCAAGTTACTTTTGCGTTTACAAGGTCTTTTCTCTCTTTCAGCCACAGCTCAGGCTTGTAAAGAATAAAAACCAACATCACCAACAATATCACTCCGACAACACGTTCAAACACTTTTTCATTAATATCAATAGCTATCCAGGCGCCAGCCACCGAGCCAAATAACGCCGGAACACCTAACCAAAGCGCTTTTTTTGTGTCTAAGACTTTTTGAAACTTAAAGCTTGAACTGGCTATAAAAGTTTGCGTCAGTACATTGATTCGATTAGTGCCATTAGCAATGGAAGGGGGTAATCCAAACATTAATAGAATTGAGAAAGAAACAATGGAACCACCACCAGCGAGGGTATTGACAAATCCGGCAAAAAGCCCTGTTAAGAAAAGTACTGTTATCTCATACCAGCTCATTACGATGCTTTTATTTTTTTGATTAATCGAAGTACTATATTTTCGATTCCAACAGCATCATATCCACAGTCATTCCACAACTGCCGTTGTGTGCCATGTTCTATAAACTTATCGGGAATACCGAGTGAAACAACAGTTGAATTAAAACCCTCTTTATTCATAAGTTCAATCACTGCCGATCCCAATCCTCCTTTTATCGTACCATCTTCTACTGTAACGATATTGCTATAATCCCTGAAAATATTGATTAAAAGGTCGTTATCTAAAGGTTTCAGAAATCTGATATCCACATGTGTAATTGTTATCTCTTTTTTCTCTAATTCGTGGCAAGCTTTGATTACTTCATTTCCGATATGGCCAATAGAGATAATTGCAACATCTTTTCCTTGTCGTACAATTCGACCTTTACCAACTTCAATTTCAGAAAACGGCAATTGCCAATTTGTCATCACACCTTTTCCTCTTGGGTATCTAATAACAAAAGGGCCTTTGTCATTTAGTTGAGCTGTGTACATCATGTCACGCAATTCCTGTTCGTTCATTGGGGAACAAATTGTTAATTCAGGAATTGCTCTTAAATAAGCCAGGTCGAAAGCGCCATGATGTGTTGGGCCGTCCTCACCTACTAATCCGGCACGATCAAGGCAAAAGACAACATTTAACTTTTGGAGCGCAACATCATGAATCAATTGATCGTAAGCTCGCTGCATAAAAGTAGAGTAGATATTGCAGAAAGGTAGAAAACCTTCTGTAGCTAAACCAGCAGCGAAGGTTACGGCATGTTGCTCGGCAATTCCTACATCAAAAACGCGGTGAGGCATTTGTTTCATCATCAAATCGAGTGAGCAGCCGGTTGGCATTGCCGGAGTAATACCTATAATCTTTGGGTTTTGTAATGCCAGTTCAATTATCGTTTTCCCAAATACAATCTGATAGTTAGGTGGTACCTGTTGATGATCAACATCGTTATTAATAAGCTCTCCGGTTTTTTTATCGAAAGTAGAAGGTGGCGCATGATAAATAACGGGTTGTTTTTCGGCCATCTCCAATCCTTTACCTTTGATGGTTACGATATGTAATAGTTTTGGGCCTGTAATATCTTTAATGTCACGGAGTAACTTGGTCAATTTCAACACATCATTTCCATCAACAGGGCCAAAATATCTGAAATTAAAAGCCTCAAAGAGGTTACTCTTGGTAAGGATACTGCCTTTTACAGCATTGCCAACCTGTTTGACAATGGCTCGGGTGTTTGCACCATATTTAGTTCCTCCACCCAGAAGATGCCAAATTTTATCTTTAAAGCGATTGTAAATTTTTGAAGTTGCAATATTTGCAAGATATTCTTTTAAAGCTCCTACATTTTTATCTATTGCAATACCGTTGTCATTCAAGATAATAAGTAAGTTAGGATTGTTTACACCAGCGTTGTTAAGCGCTTCTATTGCCATTCCGCCAGTTATAGCACCATCTCCTATCACAGCAATATGATGCCGATTATAGAGGCCTTTCATTTTTGCAGCTACGGCCATTCCTAATGCCGCCGAAATAGATGTAGAGGAATGACCTACTCCAAAAGCGTCATATTCACTTTCCGACATTTTAGGAAAACCGCTGATACCATGCTGTTTGCGATTAGTATGAAAAACATCGCGCCTGCCTGTTAATATTTTATGCCCATAGGCCTGATGACCAACATCCCATACCAACTTGTCGTCAGGTGTATTAAAAACATAATGTAATGCTACGGTAAGCTCAACAACGCCAAGGCTCGCTCCGAGATGAGCAGGATTGACAGAAACGGCATCAATAATAAATTCCCTCAACTCATCGCAAACATCAGGAAGTAACGACTCATCAATTTTTTTAAGATCAGCAGGATTATTGATTTCAGACAAATATTTCCACGATTGCCTGTCCATATTTTTTTTTAGAAAACTTTTGTTAAACCGTTATTAAAAAATCATCGAAAATATAATGACCTAATTTTAAAGCTTTATTAATAAGCATAGAGTTGAATTACTTTTTTCATTAGTCAATATCAATATTTAGTTACAGAAGGCCAAGTTCAAGTTTGGCTTCATCCGAGAGTTTATCTTCATCCCATGGTGGGTCGAAAGTAAGATCAACCTCAACGCTTTTAACTCCAGGTACTGAAAGTATTTTTTCGTTTACTTCCATAGGCAGACTC